>JANQPW010000311.1 GCA_028285285.1 Silvanigrellales bacterium | reverse complement strand
ATGCCGTCAAAAGGACAAGCACCACCTGCACCACAGACCACATGTTCTTCTTCACTCTCCGGATCAGCAACGAAACAGAAATCCGCAACGAACCTCGTGATTCCCGACCGACACGACGCGGTTGAGTTAGCGTAACCGTTGCGCTCATCTTCTCACTCCTTCAAGACCTCAATGTCCCTAGCCCCTCCTCAAGGTAACTGTTCCTTTAAAAAACGGCAGAGAAAAGCTCTACAACAAGGTAAAAATGTCAAAGAGTCCAGCAAGGTTGAGAAGGGGGTAAGAATTGAGCCCAGCTGATCAGAACACTCACTCGACGGAGTTCAGGATTTACTCTCTTCCGAAGCCTTCTCTGAACCATCAGAATCTGCATTTGCCGAAGAAGTCTGAGTCAGCTCGGGGTGATTGTCATGAAAGGAGGGGTCATCTTCCGGGTTTTCATAGTAGGGCTCTGCGTCGTCTGCAGCATGGGCTGAAGTCTCTGCAACAGCGCTGTGAGTTGCATCGCCGCCGCTGGGATCATGATGTCCAGAAGGAAGATCGTCTGTTTCTCGCGAAACAACCCCCTCTTGAGCAGGCTTCACTTGAGGCTTTTTTTCGGGAGACTCAATGGCTTTTTTGATTTCAGCCAGTTCAGACTTCGCTTCCTCTTCCGCCTCTTCCAGCATGATCTGCCGAGTCATATCATCGCGAACTTCGTGCCAAGAGCGTTGGGCATCGCTGGCTACCTTCTTCACTTCGTTCAGCCCTTTCACCATCTTCTTCATGGTTTGAGGCAGGTTCTTGTTGCCAAAAAGAAGCAACGCAATAAAGGCCAGCACCAGTATCTCTGACCCACCCAGACTGAACACCACACTTCTCCTTGTGACCGATTGGCCTCAGTTGACCGACTGAAGCTCTTCCTCAATCAACCTCGAAAGCTCGGCAAGGTCAACTCCCCCGCTAATACGACGGCCATTGACAAAATAAGCCGGGGTTCCCTGAACTCCAACCTCCTGACCTTTCTTCATATCGGCCAAAACCTCAGCGGTTTGGCTGGGGTCTTTCGAACAGGTTTCAAATTGGGCCATGTCGAGAGAAAGGTCTTTCGCAAGGCGCGTGTAAGTCTCAGCCTTGAGATCGCGCATGTTGTCGAAAAGCAGACCATGCATCTCAAAGTACTTGCCCTGGGCACCGGCACAGTTGGCAGCCACAGCAGCAGGGAGGGCCTCAGGATGAATTTCTCGCAGCGGGAAATCACGGTACACCCATCGAACCTTACCATCATACTTTTTGACAGCCTCTTTCAGAGTGGGAACCATTCGGGCACAGAAAGGGCATTGAAAGTCTGCAAACTCCACGATAGTCACCGGAGCATCTTTCGGCCCCAT
>JANQPW010000136.1 GCA_028285285.1 Silvanigrellales bacterium | reverse complement strand
CTGTGGGAACTGTGGGTGGGGTGACACGCCTCCACGACGGCGCGAAGGCTGCGCTGCGCATGATGGGAAATCCCAACAGTGAGCGACTGTCTGGAATTATTGCCGCTGTGGGCCTTGCGCAAAACCTGTCTGCATTGAGGGCTCTGGCCTGTGAGGGCATTCAAAAGGGACACATGGCTTTGCACGAACGCAACCTTGAAATGATGAAACGGTACGATGACCTTGAACCTGGAAAAAACTGAGATCGCAGTCCGGGTTCCCGCAAAGGCCATGCTCTTTGGAGAGTATGGTGTGATGCTGGGTGGTCCGGCTGTGGTGATGACACTGTCGCAGGAAAGCTTTGTGCTCGCCGGTTCGTGGCAAAAAGCCACGCGTCTGGAGATGGGGAGTGCTGAAAAAGACCCCATTGCCTTGCGTTTTTCATCAGATTTTTTTGAGCGAGAGCTCCAGGTTCCTCTTTCATGGTTGCAGCCAGATGGCGGAGGCGAAGCAGCCTGCACCAAGGAAGAACAGTTTGTTTTGCGTGTGCTTCAAGCGTGTTCTCAGGTGTTTCCTGTACCAACCCTTCAGGATGGCCGTGAGCTTCATTTGCGAGTGGTCCAAAGCTTTTCTCCCAGCCTGGGCTTTGGGAGCTCTTCGGCCTTGATTGCTGGCATTGTGCATTTGTTTGCGGCTCTTGTTGGAGAGAAAGCCAGTTCGATTCGCTCTGCTTGGCCCCTATTGATTGCAGCTCTTCGCCGTGCTCAAGGGCGTGGCAGTGGTTACGATGTGGCGGTTCAGTACGTCGCAGCTCAATGGCTAAATGGGCCAGCAGAGCAGTTGGATCTGAAACCGCAGCTTTGGGTTTTTCGCCCTTGTGCCCAAGGCGATGTGCCTGGCCTCAAACAGCTTGAAAACGAACACTTCTGGAGTCGGTGCGGTTATTTTGTGCCCAGCAATCAATGGGCTCCCACGGCAAAGATATTGCGAGAGCAGGCCAAAGCAGACTTGGACCACTATGGGCCCTTGCATGCCGCATTGGCCGAAGAGGCTTGCGATGTTTTGGGCCAGACCGACCTTTGGGAAGACCTTGACCAGCACCCGCTCGCCCCTCTAATGGATGCCTCGCTGGCATTGGCTCGTTCACAAGGCATTGCCGATCACGTCGACGCGCTCAAGTTGGAGGATCGAAACGTCGTGGCTCTCAAGACTATGGGTGCCGGTTGTGGCGACTCCGTGTGGGTGTTACCCGCCGAAAAATCACCAGCACAAAGGACAAACTCGTGAACACAGACATTCACTCTTCGTCGCGTCTGCAAAACGCAGGGACCAAGACTTTGGGAACATCGAAAAAGCTGGAAGCTTCGGGATCCGATCCACGGCCGGCAGCTTTGAGAGAGCTTGCTTTGAAGCTTCGGCAAAAGCGCGATTCCGGAGAGCTCTTGGTTCAACCGGGTGACGTCGGGCATGCCTCCGCCCCGAGCAACATTGCCCTGCTCAAGTA
>JANQPW010000299.1 GCA_028285285.1 Silvanigrellales bacterium | reverse complement strand
GCCGCCGCGGTGTTTTGGAAGGATCGGCTGGCTCCCTGATGCATCTCAAACATGTGGGCAAAGGCGGCAGGGTTCAGGTGGGCGATGTTCTTTTGACTTCCGGGCTCACCGGCTCCTTCCCCCGGGGTATTGAGGTGGGCAGAGTGGTCAACATCCAGTTGGAGTCGGACAATGTCTCGCAACGGGTGGAGGTTGAACCTGCAGTTGTGTTTGCCAACCTTGCAGAGGTTTTGGTTTTGAAAAACCCCAGCAATGAGATGGAGGTCATTTCTCGCTTGGGTGGGCCTGGATGGATGGACAAGATCCTGAGGTCGGGCAAAACGGGAGGCTCATAGTTGCGTCGATTGCTCCCGCTTGCACACCTCATGGTGAGTGTGCTGGCCGCCGTTACCCTCATTCACATTCAATGTTCTGTGCTTGCAGGGAGCTCTCTCAAGCTGCTTCAGATTGATTTGCTGGCCATTTACGTTTTTTACGTTGGGCTCGAGCACCATACCTTTGGGGCGCTCCTGAAAATTGTGCTGGTGTCTCTTTTGTTCGAGCTTCTTTCCGCTGAGCCGGCGGGGTTTTCGCTCATGGCTCATCTGCTCATGATGTTTGCTGGCAATCGCCTTGCTGTCTGGCTTGAAATGGAGCAACGAGTCGCCCAGCTGGCGCTCTTCGCTTTTTTGTTGTTGCTGAAAGAGACTCTCTTCACCCTCACAGTGGGAGCTTTGGATCCTACGGCGGATGTGATTGCTTTGGTGCTGGGGCGTGTTTGGGGATTTTTTGCAACGGTGGTTGTTGCGGTTCCGGTGATGGAAATTTTGGCCTGGCTCGATGCGCGATTTGAAGATCGCCGCAATGCCTATGCGAGTGGTTTGAACCCATCGGTGCCTTGAGACACCGCAGAAAGGACAGTTTGGAACTCAGACAGAGGCAAGAATCAATCCTGGATCCACGACGGGTCACCTTGGGGCTTTTGGTGGTCTTGGTGCTCTTTGCGGGGCTGATTTCTCGCCTATGGTATCTTCAAATCATGCGTGGCGACGATTTCTCCATTGCGTCGGTGCGCAATCGCATTCGCGAGGTTCCCCGGCCGGCTCCGCGTGGGCTCATCTACGACCGCGACGGCTCACTTTTGCTTTCCAATAGGCCGTTTTTTGATCTCGTCGTTATTCCCCAGTATCTCACTGTTCCCGAAACCACCTTCAACGTTCTCGCGGAGCTGTTCCACCTCGATTTGGAGGTCATCCACGCGCGCATGAAGGCGGGTGCGGGCTTGCCCAATTTCGCCCCCGTGGCCATTAAGCGCAACCTCAGCCTCCATGAGGTGGCCTTGGTTGAAAACGTGAAGTTCTTCCTACCTGGTGTGGATGTGGAAACACAGCCCCGGCGTTTTTATCGGCGAGGTGAGTCTGCACATTTGTTTGGCTACCTCGATGAAATTTCAGGCCGTGAGCTTGATTCCTATCAAAACCGCTTTCCCGACAGTGGCTACGTTTCGCAGTCGACGGTTGGGAAAATGGGAGTGGAGAAAAAATTTGAGTCGTACCTCCGTGGGCGAACAGGACGTGAATACCTCCAGGTGGACGCTTTTGGTCGCTTGCAAACCACAAACAGTTTTGATTTTGGTGATATGCAAAATCAAAAAGCCCGGCGTGGGCATGACATTTATCTCACGATCGACCGGGAGCTTCAGAATGCTGCGATTGAGGCGTTCAAAAACAAAAATGGTGCACTCGTTGCTCTCGATCCACGTTCCGGCGCGGTGTTGGCCTATGTCTCCAACCCCAATTTCTCTTTGTCGGTTTTTCAAGATGGTTTGAGCAACGAAGATTGGCAGGAGCTCAAGTCAAACCCCTTCAAGCCCTTGATTGATAAGGTTACAGGTGGTGCCTACCCTCCTGGCTCCACCTACAAGATCATCACTGCTATTGCAGCTCTTGAAGAAGGAGTTGTCCGACCCTCTCGGGTTTTCAACTGCAATGGTAGTTTTACTTTGGGGAATGGCCGTTGGCGCTGTTGGAAGCGGTCGGGGCACGGGCCCGTTGATCTGTTTGAGGCCATGGCTGTGAGTTGCGATGTTTGGTTCTACCAAGTGGGGAACCTTCTGGGAGTGGACAAGATTGCAAAATGGGCGCGTGAATTTGGATTTGGTGAAAAAGCTGGTTTGGACCTGAACCGTGAACGTGCCGGTATTGTTCCCTCCACAGAGTGGAAGCTGCGCACCCATGGGGTGCCGTGGCAGCAGGGAGACACCATCAACGTGTCTATTGGGCAAGGTTACAACCTGACGACTCCCCTTCAAGTGGTCAATGCCTTCGCCGCTTTGGCCAACGGCGGAACTCTCTACCGACCCTATCTTTTGAAAAAGGTGGTGGATGAAAATGGGCAAACCCTCGAAGAGGGACGAAGTGAAGTCATTGGTAAGATCCCCATGCAGCCTTGGGTTCTGAAAGCGGTCAAGAGGTCAGTCAAGGAGGTGGTTCATTCCGATATTGGCACGGCAAAGGGCATTCGGATGTCGGAGGTGACCATTTCCGGGAAGACAGGCACCGCACAAACGGCCGCACTCAAGCGCACGCGGGACATTGACAATATCCATCTCTTGCAGCGAGACCACGCATGGTTTGCTGCGTACAGCCCCAGTGAAAAAGCTGAAATTGCAGTGGTTGTGCTGAGCGAATACGATGGCGGCGGCGGCAGCACTCAAGCAGCGCCCATTGCCAGGGAAGTTGTCGAGGCCTACTGGCGGAAGAAGAAGCCGGAGTGGTTTGTGGAAAGAGATCGCCTGGCGCAATTGAAAAAAAAGAAAAAGGCCGCTCCGCCTGTTGTGGACGAAGTTCTTCCGGCTGTGCCTTCGGAAGGGCCGGAATTGCCGGAAGATCCTGAGTTTTACCTCGAGGCACCGCCGATGCCTCAGGATCTGGAACGCCCAACAAGCCCTTAAATGGGGACTATGGGGAGTGGACGACCGTGGCGTGAGGAGGTGACAATGTGGCTTGATATCATCAAAGAGCGCACCAGGAATGTGCCGTGGTCGTTGCTTTTGATCGTCACGGCCCTGGTGGGAATTGGACTCATCAACCTGTACAGCGCAACGGGTGCCGATTTGGCTCCGGGTCGTTTCTACACGCAGCTGAACTGGGTGCTCTTGGGAGCCGTTTGTATTTTTGTGCTCGGATTTGTGCTTGATCTGCGCACAGTCGAGCGCTTCACATTCCTCGGCTATGTGGCGATTTGCCTCGTGCTTGTGGCCGTTGAATTCTTCGGAACGGTGATCAATGGGTCGCAGCGCTGGCTGGTGCTGGGCCCCATTCGGCTACAGCCCAGTGAGCCCGCGAAGTTTATGGTGATTCTCACGGTCGCTCGGAGTTTCTCTGCGCTCCGGGGTTATTCGGAGTTTTCGTTGTTTGACCTGTGGCGACAGATCATTCTGGTGGCCATTCCCTGCCTTTTGATCTTGCAGCATCCTGATTTGGGCACGGCTGGAATTGTGGCCATGATCGCTGCCTGGCAGATTCTGTTTGTTCGGGTTGAATGGAAGAGCCTGCTCATTGTCACCGTTGCGGGCCTCACGTCTTCCCTCGTGGCCTGGAACTTTTTTCTCTACCCTTATCAAAAAGAGCGGGTAGTGAATTTTCTGAACCCCATGGGCGATCCGCAAGGGGCAGGGTATCATTCCATTCAAAGCATGATTGCCGTGGGCAGTGGGGGGTTGACGGGCCAAGGTTTCCAGCAGGGAACCCAGTCGCAGCTGAACTTTTTGCCCGAACGTCACACGGATTTTGTTTTCTCGGTTCTCGCTGAAGAACATGGCTTTTTGGGCTGTGCGGTGGTGTTTGTGTTGTTTGTGGCTCTGATTCTTCAGAGCTTTCAGATAGCCGAACGTTCAAAAGACACCTTTGGCTCTCTG
>JANQPW010000285.1 GCA_028285285.1 Silvanigrellales bacterium | reverse complement strand
CATGGCGCATGGTTTCTCCTGAAATGCGGTCTCCCAGGGGGCGTTGATCCAATGACTGATGGCGACTTTTGGCCTGAAGGTGGCAGCGGTAGATTCCTTTTGCCAGGGAGTCGAGATCGTCAACTTTGGAGAGAAAGTCGCTCGCCCCGTTTTGGATGGCTTCTGTCATGTGAGCCGGGTTGTCTGTGCTCGACAAGATGATCGCGGTCAGGTCGGGTTTCTTTCTGAGGGCCTGCTTCATGACCTCAATTCCCGATTCTTCACTTTTGAGGTGAAGGTCGATGAGTGCGCAGTCATAGGCTTCAGAGCTGAGTTTCTTAAAAAAATCGCCTGGTGTGTGGGCCCCGCAATACTGCAGATCTTTAAACAGCGCACTCCTCTCCAATGCCATTTTGATGCTGAGTTGGGTGATCAGCTCATCGTCGAGGTGGAGGATCTTCATGCCGAGTCTTCTCCAAGGAGCTCCAGGCGAGACTCAAGTTGTTCGGCGGCTTTGCGAAGCTCTCGAGCCAGCATTTCGATTTCCTCAGTTCCGAGGTCATATTTGCTCTCAAGAACCTCGGCGACTCGCTGCACGCAGAGTAAGGAATTTCGTGTTTCGTGATCTATCGCACTCATTTGACACACCCCCCAGTGTGATGACTTGTTCACAGCTCTCAAAAAACACTCTTGAAGCTTTAGAAGAACGGCTCGGCGTCTCCTGTTTTCTTATAGCTGCGTGTGGCTTGGCCCTCTGTGCCACAAGCAGTCACGTCGACCAGCCTCACGCCTGGCTCGGAGGTGAAACCTTTGATGTTCACCGTTGCCTGACTCAACGTGAGTGTTGACTGGTTGAAGGTGTAGTTCACTGTTTCGGTGGCTTCCGAAATCTCGTTCACAAAGTTCAAGATGGAGTTGGCGTAGCGGTTTGAAAACTGCGATTGCAGGAGCCGCTGAATGTTTTGCACGGGTCTCAGAAGTGCGGCCCCAAAGCCTCCCCTTGAGATGCGGTTGTCGATTTGCTTTTCAATAATTGAAAACACAGGCTCAAGTGGCAAACCTTGGAAGAAAGGTCCCTCTGTGGGCCCGTGATTCAAAACCAGCCGACCATTCGTGATGCGGTTGAGCTTGTAGCGCTTCTTTGTTGAAACCCATGCTGTCGCTTCCGAGTTTGCTGCGGTATCACTGTGGAAAGAAAGGGTCGACTCTCGAATAGCTGTGTCACCGTAAATGTTCCACTCATGCTTTCGCCGAATAACACCACGGTCGGTTCCGCCCGTGCTCCACTGAAACTCGGGAGATTTTTGGCCGTTGTCAGAAACCAGAGCGTTTTCTAGCTCAGCCCACGGAGTGATTTCACCCGATGTGCAGCTGAAACCAGTGAACACCCACTTGCCGTCGAGGCCAAAGGCTCCACCGCCCGGACCCACTCCCGTTCCTGGTCCGGGGGTGCCATTTGGCGGTGGATTGTTCGGAAAAACAATCCGAGGAGGTTGTTCTTCGTCTTTGTTGGACTTCTTGTCGTTGGAGCACGAAAAGAAGAAGGCAAATGAGGTCGCCACGGCTCCTGTGGCGAGCAGACTGAAGCGATATTTGCGGCTGAACATGGGTAGCTCCGATCTATCAAAAAGTTCCGTTAAGGCGCTTCAGCAAAAGAGGTGCCAACCCGGCCTTTTTGAGGAGGTTTGCTCAGAAACACTGCGTGATTCGCAACCCTAGGTTTTGAAATTGTTTGGAGAGAGAGGCGGATCTGCCCACCAGAAGCCTGTTTCCTTTGGGCTTTTTTAAAGCTTTTGGAAGGTGCGGTCCGGCCTCAGGAAAAAGCTTGCGGTGGGCCGCAAACTGGGATGTCAGCTGAAGAAAAATTGACACGCTGTGTGCGGAGCTGGAACAGAATGGTCCGTGAGTCGTCCACTTTTTAGCTGAGATTGACAAGCAGCGCATCGGACCGAAGGTGGAAATTGGGTGCAGTTCGCAGACTCGCTTCACCCGGATGAGGTGCTAGGGCAAAGACTTCTTCCTGACGCGTGTAGGCCCCGCGAACCAGAATTTGCCCCTGGTGGAGATATTTTCCAAGGGCGCTAAAGCTCAGCTCAAACCCGATGATGTCTTGGTTGGTGGATGTTTTCCGAAAGGGAACAATTCCCGGAAAGTCTTTGACCTGGGGCGCCACGGAATGGAGGGCACGGGTGCGCGTGTCGGTAAACTCAAGCGCAAGCCAGTCAGTGCTGCTGTGAATCTCGGTTTCGAGATATCCCTTTCTTTCTGGCATTCCGTTGAACACAAAGCACTCAAAGGCGCTACACTTCCAGAGTTCGTCTTGAAACCCAGCAGACGGCCGTAAGGGCGGGTGAGAGAGGAGAGGGGTCAAACCGGGTTGCCCCTCCTTGCCACCTGCCGATTCCAAAACATCAAGCGTGAAGCTGAGTCGGAGCAAGGGCTCATCGCCCTGTGACTCTTCTTGGTTTTGGGGAAGGGGTCGGAGTTGATCAACATGAAACATCACTAAAGGAAGTGCCGCACTGTCAGATCGTCGCCAGCCCAAAAGGGGGAGGCTATGGATCCGGTGCGGCAATAAAGGAGAGCCTGGGGCGTGGGGAGTGAACCTTTCTCCTGACTTTTTCAGAAGGCCAGTGAGCACTCGCTCTGGAGATTGAGGGTCGGGTTGGGTGTCGCGATCCAACGTCGAAAAATTCAGATCAGTTGCAATTTTGCTCTCAAAGGAACCAACTGGTTGGGCCTCCAAGTCCACAATGTAGTTTGGGTTCAACTCCACCGCTTTTTGCTTCATGTGCCGGGCAAGGTGAAGCACGTCTTTTGTTTGTGCTTGGCCCGTGTTGAAAATGAAGTTCCCATGGTGTTCCGAGATCGCTGCATCGCCGCGTCGCAGACCTTTGAGGCCGCACTCATCAAACACCTGACCGCTGGGCTTGCCAATGGAATAGTTGTTCTTAAACGTTGATCCACAGCTCGGGTAGAGAAAGTGGTGTTTCTTGTGGCGATCTCTTTCATGACTCTGCATCTTTTCAAGGATCTCTTCAGTGCTCGCTTTTTTTTCAAAGGCAAGCACTGCTCCCACGACAATTTCCTTCAGGGTCATCAGCACGGTTTCTTTATAGCCAAAGAACACATCTTTGGCCTTGTGGACTTTGAGAGTGCCGTCGAGTCGAAGCG
>JANQPW010000278.1 GCA_028285285.1 Silvanigrellales bacterium | reverse complement strand
GTGGGGCTGGTTTTCCCAGGTGGTTTTGCCGTCGTCTCCAATGGCTGGTGTGTCGTCAACTTTTTCAACATAGCCGTTGACGTAACCGTATATCAGCGTGTCACCTTCGGCCAGAGCGTTCGACACTCCCGTGAGTCCGCAGCAACCCAACAGAATAAAATATTTTAGAGATCGGACGGATCGCATCTGTTTCTCCCCCAATTGTTTTCAAAACTTGGAAACAGATTATTTTTTCAAATGGTTTTGGTCAAGGAAACGGTGCGGGAATCCGTAAAACTGGACGTTCAGAACTAGGATGCCTTGCTTTGGGGCAATGACTCTGCTTCGAGTGGGGGGAGATCGATTTCAAACTGTGTTCCCTGGCCCCGTTCGGAGAACACAGAGATGCTGCCTCCAAGTGATTCAATTTCATGTTTCACAGCGTCCATACCCACACCTCGACCTGATGTGGCATTGACACTCTCCTTACTGCTCAAGCCATTTTCAAAGATGAGCTGGATTTTCTCTTCAAGCCGGGCCTTTGCGGCTTGTTTGCGGCTCCAAACAGAAGACTCTACGGCCTTTGCAGCCAGGCGTTCTGCGTCTATGCCTTTGCCGTCGTCGCTGATCACAAGGTGAAGTCCACCGCTCTTCACCCGGTAGCATTCCACCTGGATTGTTCCAGCCTCGCTTTTACCGCTCTGCAGCCGTTCTGAGACCGGCTCCACACCATGGTCGACCATATTGCGGAAGATATGACCGAGTGCCCCGTCAATGCGGGAAATCTCTTCATGAGCAACCTCCTGGTTGTCTTCAGCAAAGCGAAATTGGATCGATTTGCCTTCGCTGCGATCGACGATACTTTGGGCCATGCGCAGGTGTTTCGTGATCACAGACTCAATGGGCTGGTGGCCCAGCTGGTCAAGGAGCTGGCTGAGCTTCTTCAGTTCATGGGTTTGCGCGTAGGTTTGCAGTGCTTCAATTTTCTCGCGGCGGAAGGAAACCACGGAGTCGTTCTTGCTAATACCCAAAATGGTGTTCAGATCGTTTGTTTCGAACTTCCACCTGTCTTTCGCGGCTTCCCAGTCGGGGCGCATGCGATCTAAGCCTCCCATTCCATATTCCTCGAGCAGGCTTTCCAGATCGTGAATCATGTCTGACACCGACTGAAAATCGAAGGAACGAACGTTCCCTTTGATGGTGTGAAGAGTGCGCTTCAGAAGGGTGAGAGCATCATCTTCCGTGTAGCGGCCTTCAAAGATGTCGTTGGTCTGGCGAAAGACCTTGCAGGTTTCTTCAAAGAAGAGCTGGTAGCTCTTCACATCTTTCACGCCGGTGCTAATTCGGGCTACCCTCTCTCGTTGCACCCGCGCTTCCTGCTCATCTTTGAGGGCTTTGGTGACGTCGCTCACAAAAACCATGATTTTGTCGAGCGAGCCATCGCTTCCAAAAAATTCTTTGTAGTGGAAGTCTACAACACGGTCGCCTTCAGGAGAGTCGAGGTGGACGCGTTGTGGCAACATGGCCGCAGAAACTTCAAAATCAATGAGAAAAAGGCTCTCCGTGTCTTCGGGCCAGAAGATGTCTAGGCAGTTCTGGATGTTTTCACGATTGCGACTACCAAAGCGTTCAAACAACTCAAAGGTGTTTTTGAGTTCGGCACTTCCGGGAAGAATTTCGGCGAGCGCTCCCGATCGTTGTTCAGAGATGTTTCCCTTTGGGTCAAAGAAGAAAACTCCTTCTGTGAGACCAGCCAGCAGGGTCTTCATGTTGTTCGTGGCTTCAATTTCACGTTGCTTTTGTTCCGCAAGCTCATCCCAGTTGACCTCTTCAACTTGGAGTGTGTCACGCATGCTGGTGATGGCATGGGTGAGTGCTTTGGCCATGTCTCCCACTTCGTCGTTGGAGTCTGAGCTGAGCCGAGTGGTGAGATCTCCTTTGGCGAGTGCCTTCAGTGCGGAGACCGCTGAATTCAAGGGGTTGGTGATCCCGCGAATGATGCGCTTCCCCACAACGATGATAGCCAGTGCCAGAACGCCCAACCCAACAGAAGCAAAAATAAGCACCTGTCGGGCTTGTTCCTTCGCTTTGCCGATCCATGCGGAGGTCTCTTGGCTAATGTCTTTCCACAGCTGATCAATGTCCACAGCGATTTTTTGGGAGTGTCTTTCAATGTGAAGTGGGTTGAGCTCGTATTCGCCATCAGCAGCAAGTGCGAAGAGGGTGCCAAAGGTCTGAGAAGACTTTTCCCAATGTTCTGTTTTCGCAAAAGCATCGATACGCTCTTCCATCTCGCTGTCGATCACCAGCCCCGGCGAGTGGAGATTGGCATCTATGCCACCCCGGTAGTCCAGAAGGAGGTTGATTTGTTCGTAGCTCAGAGCTTCGTCTTCTGCAGCAACATGGGTCATGAGATCATGGAGGCGTCTGCTGCTTTCCTTTGCTTTCTCCAATATGGCGAGAGTGGCAAACTGGGGCAGAACATCTTCGAAAGCAGTTTCATTTCCCAGGTCGTTGGCATGCCGCAGCACTTTTTTGATCAGCGTGTTGTGGAGCGTGGGATCTCCCGAGGTCGCGTCCTTTCTAGCCTGGGGAAGTTGGTTGCCGAGGTCTTGAAGCAACTGGAGCGTGCGGGGGGTTCCGGGTGTTTGAACTTCTTCTCGGCCGAGGTCTTGCTGAAGCTGGGCAATGAAGGAATCCGTGGCTTGCATTGCCTTTTCAACATCACTTTGGGTGGCCGAAGAGTTGCTGAGAAGACCCTCAATACTGCGTTCTTTTTGCAATGAGTCCACAAGCTGCGACAACAAAACCACAGCCTCCAGATCAAGAAATGACTGCGTCGAGGCCTGGTAGTCCTCCCATTTATTGAACACGAGGTAACTGCAAACCGCCATGAAAGCAACAAGTGGGATCCCAACCAAAAAGTTGACTTTTGCTTGAATGCGCATGAGCTCTCCCCCGAGTTTCGGTCATCCGCAGGTTCAATCGGTTGGAAACAGCCAGGCTTAAGCGCAGCCTGGCAAAATAGTTCTGAGTTTTGTCAGGAGAGTTTTGGTGAAGTGAGAACTTTTGGGGGATTGTTCCCTGAATGCAGTGAGCTCATCTGCCCGGTTGTCGTTTCAGGGAACGGCTCGACTGAGCCGAAAGCGCATGTTGGGAAGCCAAATGCCGGGACCGCTGAGGAGGAAGCTCCCGGTGGCCTCGTCGAGCACTCCGTCTCCGTTAATGTCGAGGAGGCTCTCACTGCGCAACCCGCTGAGCACCTCAGCCAAGCTCCCTGTGGGCCCGGCAATGGCGGGAAGGGGAGGAATGATGAGCTGATCGTTGTCGATCACGGCAACTGTGGGGTAGTCGAGACTTTTTTCTCCGAAATCGTAGCTCACCAAGAGCTGGGCGCCATGAGGTTGTTCTGTTGCCAAAAGAGTGGCTTCAGAGTCAACTGGACCCCGCCGAGTCATAATGGTCATCACCAGCTGATAGGTGCCACTCATAGAAAGAGCTGGCGGTGCGGCCGTTTCAAAGTTCACGGCAGTCTCTTCAGACAGAGGTCGAGAGCGTTGAGACAGAAACCCAGTTTCGACAACGATCTTGTGGGGAGTTGCCGAAGCAAGCGGTCCATTCTCAGGAACCAGTTTCACACGGTTTGAGTCAATCACACGTGCTTCAATGGGGATCTCTTCCCCTCCCTCAGCAATGAGCCGAATGAGGGCCAAATTATCCGGAGTGTTCCAAACCGCCTGAGAAAACACCAGCTCCGGAATTTCAGCCACACCAAAAGCCTGGGCTTGGATGTCATTGTCTGAGCGGGCAGTGTCGCGTGGGAGACGGCCTGGATCACGGGGATAGCTTGTGAGAAGGAAGAAGTCTCGGCCGGTCAGCTCCTTGAGGTAATGACCGATGGATTCCGCCTGCTCAGGTGTCACTTCTTGACCCACAGAGTTGGCCATTTGCAGCACTGTGTCAGCGAGGGTTTTGCCTTCACCGTGGCGGAACCAGGTGCCATTGCGATAGGCTCCAATGAGGGTTGGCGAGTCTGCGATTCCATCACCCACTCCCCTTGGAAAAATGATGCGTGAAGTGAAAACCGAGCCACTGTGACAACCTCCACAGCCCACTTCGTTAAAGACTGTTTCGCCAGCTCTCGCCCGGGCTGAAAGTCCACCGTCACGACGTGTGTGGTCATTCTCTGCCGGCGGAGCCAGCACGCTGCGCAGGAAGGTCGAAAGCCCGGCAGCTTCCTCTGAACTCGGGAAACGCCCCACATTCGTGTTTGTTTCGTAGGCAAAGTTGCGAGCGCTGCTCATGTAACCTTGCCAGCCGAGGCTATAAGTGCCCTCTAAAAGCACCATGGGTCGGGGCGTTTCAAAGATCTGAACGGGCCCCACTTGCCAGTTGTTTTGGTCAGAGAGGCCGTCAACATGGCAAGAGCTGCATGACCAACTCCGCCCGTCGACCCCACGGCCTGTTTGCGGATTTCGGGTGGAGCCTCCGGGTCCGGTGAAATAGCTCATCCCCACTCGGAGTTCTTCAGATCGGGGATCGTTTGTTGTTTGCACCGAGTCTGAAGCGCCCGAGGTCATGTGAATGCGGCTGAGAAGGGGGCCCTGAGCACCGTGCGCGAAGATCGAGTCTTCCCAAATGGTCAGGCTGCGGGGCCGCCCCCCTGCG
>JANQPW010000275.1 GCA_028285285.1 Silvanigrellales bacterium | reverse complement strand
AGAGACAAGGTATGAGAGAAAGTCTCAGAATTACCTGGGTATGGTTCAATTGGCATCAGCAATCATACTGTTTCGATATTTATGAGACCGCTTCTAGTCATCTTCGGGCTGCTTGTAGTTGGATCAACTGCTTGGCTTCTCACAGGAACTCGGACGTGGGAAGAACTTGGGCTAAAGCTAGCCCTTGCAGTGCCTTCTGGCGTTCTCGTCCTGTTTCTCTGGCGTGCGTATTCTCAAGAACGTCACTTCGAAGAAGAGTACGCAATTCGGTCAGCTTTGGCTCAATTTATTCCATTCATCCCAAATACACTGACCAGTGATGGAAAGAAGTACACGGAAGAAAGTATTGCAAAGAAGCTTACTGAGCCAATCGTGCAAACAAAGAGTGAACCAGAGATAGTCTCAAAGAAAACTGTGAACGAGATTTTCAAGGGTTTGGTTAAGAGATCGAACAACTCCTAGAGTACTCGTCAAGCATCCAAATCCAACTCACCCTCACTCGCAACCACATGCTCGTCAGGCCGCCGCCTGACATACAGACTCGTGGTCCTGATATCCTGATGCCGTGCATGGTTCTTGAGGGCTGCAACTGGCAATTGAGTGTGGTGACCCAGCCAGTATAGCGATGCCCGCCGCAAGTCTTTAAGTGTGATGCCCTCGAGTGGCGTTTTTTTGGTTGCTTTGTTCCATTGTCTGAATGCGTTGTCAGGTGAACGTGAAATGATTGCCCGAACGACATCGTGGGAATGACGACACTGCGGTCGACACCGGTAGGCTTTTGATCAACATACTTCTGAATCCAATAGTCGATGAATGCGTCATTGTGGCCATCAAGATGACGTGTTTCAGAACGCGGCATGGGACGTGGCGCACCCACAGCCGAATCATATTTGTACACGTACACACTGCCATTTTTGCGTCGAAAATAGGCCATAAAAAAAGCACCTCAAACCGAAAATTTCGTTTCGGCATGAAGTGCTGTTTTCACCAGCAAATTAGGAAAACTCTAATGATATCAGCGCTGCCAACTCCGCCAGACTTTCGCTGCCAGATTCGTTACTTGATATCCTCTAACTACCTAAAAAACCTGGTGGACGGTATCGGGTTCGAACCGACGACCCCAACGCTGCCAGCGTTGTGCTCTCCCAACTGAGCTAACCGCCCACATGTGCCCCCTTGGTTAGCCCCCTACCCCCCATTTGTCAAGGCTCACAGCCACGGGCGTTGCCCCCTTGACCCCTGCTCTCTGACCACTCAATGTAGGGTCCGGAGGTGGTCATGGCCACAGCATTTCAAAACTCTCAATTCTGGGACCTCATCAAAAGCCGGAGCCACACAGGCTCTCGCCAACACGCCATTATGGGTGGAATCACAGGCTCTTCGTTTGCCAGTCGAGCCGTCCTTCGTGACCTGCCCATAGTGGTCTTCGACTTTGAAACCACGGGCCTCGACACAAAGGCCGCTCGTATCATTGAAATTGGTGCCGTGAAGTTCGAAGGGCGCGAAGAAGTGGACCGCTTCACTTCCCTCGTGAACCCAGGCGTGCGGCTCACTCCTGAAATCACCACCGTGACGGGGCTCACCGACTCCGATCTGGTCGATGCCCCAGCCCTCAAAGACGTGATTTTCCCCTTCCACGATTTTCTCCGCGGGTGTGTGGGAGTGGCTCACAATGCAAAGTTTGACTGTGAAATGCTCGCCTATGAATCGGCTCGCTATGGTATTCAATGTGCCTACACTGTTCTCTGCACCCTTAAGCTATCGCGTCAACTTGTGGAATCACAACGTCACAATCTCGATGCTCTGGCAGAGCATTTTGACCTCACCTTCCAGTCGAGGCACCGCTCCATTGGCGATATCTTGGTCACGGCCGATGTGCTCTGGAACATCCTTGACCAAAACCCTCGATTGCAGACCGTTGCCGACATGAATCCTTTTTTGGAAGCTCTTCCCGTTCCATGACAGAATGGTCCATGGCTGGAAGTCGACGGAAACTTCTTGCAAGAAGACCAAAGGGAGAAATTATGGCGACAGAACCTCACAAGAAAAGCCTTGCCAAGGTCTTCTTTCCGTTCTCTTTTTTCATTCTTTGTGGGCTGCTCATGAGCCACCTGTGCTCCACCGCTGTGCACGAGAAGTTTTGGTGGTTGGGGCTCGTGTTGTGTTCAACCACAGCAATCTCCCTGCGCGCCCTGTTTGAAGCACCATTGGCTAGGTGGAAAGAGCTGGGCCCCCAACGTGTGGCACTCAACGCCGCCGCCCACAACACCGCAAGCCCCTCAAAGGAACTGCCCCGAGCCACAACCTCACTGCGTCGTGCCGCATTCCCTCTCAAGCCTTTTCTGTTGCTCCTGCCGGTCTTGCTGGTCTTTGCTCCCGCCGCCCGCTCTCAAGCCCAAATCTGGGGAGCTCGATTGGCTGAGGCCCTCAAGCAGCCCCATCTCCAGCTCAGCATTGAGCCCCCCTCCCATTCCACTGAGTCTCGCCGCTTCCACACCCTCTCCCGCTCGCAGCTTCTGAAAGTCACGGCCTTGAGCGGCTCGTTTTTCCAACTGTCGATCCATGGCGGTCGTGGCGTTGCAGCGCTTCAAGGGCCTCGCTCAACTGTCCCAGCCCCTTCCTTCAGCATTG
>JANQPW010000274.1 GCA_028285285.1 Silvanigrellales bacterium | reverse complement strand
GCCCGAAAGCAAAGCATTGTGGCCCTTCAATTGAGAGCCCTTGCAGAGCCCTGCGTTCGACTGCATGTAAGATATGTTCTCAACGCCAAGAGTGGCTTGCAGCTTTTCAACGTATTGGCTGAGAAAAGGCGACAGATAGGCATCAACAACGGTTGTCTCGGCACGCCGAACGAAGTGAGACACGGGGCTGACCTCATGAGACAAAGCCACATAGTGGAACCCCAGTTCTCTGGCCAGATCTCCCAGTTCCTTTTCATGTTTGGGGTTTTCAGTAGAGTGAAGAAACGCAACGGCAAGCGAATCAATTCCAGCCTCAAGAATCCGACCGAGCTCAAACCGCGCCACTTCGTGGTTCAGCGGTGTCAGAACATTTCCATTTGCATCACACCGCTCCTCAACATGCGCCGTCATGGAATACAGCGGCGGCACCTTTTTGATGTCGAGGTCAAAGAGTCTTGGTCTCGATTGATGACGAATCTCCAGGGCATCTCTGTGGCCAAGAGTTGTGAGGAAGGCACAGGGGCGTCCCTTTTTTTCAAGGAAGGCATTTGTGGCCACCGTGGTTCCCAAGCGAACTTCTCGCACAGACTCTGAAAACCGGTCATGGCCCAAAACATCCGTGATGCCCCGCACCACCGCAGAATCATAGTGAGGCGAATGCGACAGCAGTTTGTGAACCTTTTGTTCGCCCCCACAATTCGCCACAATGTCGGTGAAGGTTCCCCCGCAATCGATCCAAAAATCCCATTCCCTTGCCAAGTCATGCCTCCAAACTGCAAACTCAAAGAGCGATTGGACAGGATTCATACCTTCCCATCTCAAAGTTCCGATGAAACTTGTCGAGGCAGCACCGACCCGTATAGTGTTCAGAGTCGTTCAACACCGCAATCCGGAGGAGAAAATGCAACTCAACATTGGAATCAACGAGACTGATCGCAAAACCATAGTGACGGGCCTCTCAAAGCTCTTGGCTGACAGTTACACACTGTACCTAAAAACGCACAACTACCACTGGAACGTGAAAGGCCCCATGTTTCAAACTCTGCACACCATGTTTGAAGAGCAATACACCGAGCTGGCTACCGCGGTCGACCTCATCGCGGAGCGCATTCGTGCGCTGGGGGAAAAAGCGCCCGGTTCTTATGCAGAGTTTCAGTCTCTTTCCAGCATCAAAGAGGAAAGCGGCTGGCCTGCTGCTCGAGAAATGATCGGAAACCTGGTTCAGGGCCACGAAACCACCATTCGAACCTGTCGTGATGCCTTTGCTGCCGTAGAAAAAGCGAGCGACGAAGCCTCAGCTGATCTGCTCACCCAGCGCATTCAGATCCACGAAAAGACAGCCTGGATGCTCCGAAGCCTTCTGGAAGACTAGAAGCGGTCTCATAAATATCGAAACAGTATGATTGCTGATGCCAATTGAACCATACCCAGGTAATTCTGAGACTTTCTCTCATACCTTGTCTCT
>JANQPW010000250.1 GCA_028285285.1 Silvanigrellales bacterium | reverse complement strand
GTCGTGGTTGGCATCGGTCACCAGAACCCCGTCGAAAACCACGTTGTTTCCTCCAACAGAGACCGCCGGGTGGTTTTCAAGGGTTTCAAGGATCATTCCCTCCACCGTCACATGAGAGACCCTGATTGCGGCTGCACGACGATGGGTGCCAGCTCCCCCATCGATTCCCCGGATTTTGAACGCGCCACCGGTGATGTCATCCGTTCCATTGTGGCGTGCCTCTGGGGCTGTGAAAATGCGGATGGACGCTTGAGAACTGGTGTTCCAGTTTTCAAAGATCAAACCATAACCCACAGGTCCGCCAGACCAATCACCCCCCACACGAATGACCAGTTTCTTCTGGGCGCAGACCAGATCTTTAGAGGCACACGCCCCATAGGAGATTCCACCACCTGCGTTGATCAAATCGTAGAGATTAGAGTAACAAGGTGAGTAGCCCGTGCAATCATCTGATGGACGCAAGTGAACCAGAAACTCTTCGAAGGGAACGCTGATCGAGGCTGTCACTGGCGCGGCGATTGTGCCAGAGGCTGATCTGGCCACCACTGAGTAATGGTGTGTGGAACCCACCACGGCGGTGCTGTCGGTGTAGCTTGTGGCCGCTGTGGTTGTGAGTTCCGCTCCGTCGCGGTAAATCACGTAAGTCGATGCCCCGGCTGCTGCGTTGAAGTCTACTTGAACCGACGTGTGGTCATTTGCTGTGAGATTCAGACCAGTGACTGCTGCCGGTGGTGTCGTGTCTAGTTCATAGCTTCCCGTCACCCCCCCGATCACGACATCCTTTTTGATATTGGATGCGACTAGGTTAGTGGTGTCGAGGGGGGTATAAGATCCAAACGTCCCGCCTGCCTGCTGACCAGTAAGCAACTTAGCGGATAGACCCGCTGCCAAAACAGACGGGAAGTCAGAACTGGTCACACACCCCTGTTCGCCATCCTTCGTACAGAGATCTGGGCTGGGGGTGAGTGTGCCCAATGTTCCGTTGATGGTCACGCCAGCCCGGACATTTTGTGCCAAGAGATTGGTGGTATCAACCGGAGTGAATGTTCCGGTGGCTTCGGTTCCATCGCAGAGATGGAAGCTTTGTGTGCTGTGCACAGCAGACAAGTCCGGATTTTTACAATCGTCTTGTAAAAACTTCAGAACTGTTACTGAAGAGGAGTTGGTCGCAGATTGCGCCTCGGTAGGTTTGTTTTGTTCGGTGGGGTCTGTCGTGTCGTTTTCGACTGAGCGTTTGGCGACTTCAGCCACTTCGATCCAATATGAGCCCTCCTGAAGAGGGATATCCGCAGAAATGGAGGTTTTTTCGCCGACCCGATTTACCTTGAGTGGCACAGAGTCCAGCGTTCTGACCATCCCATTTGTGTCACGCATCTTCAAAACAAGTTGTTCGGCCGTGAGCGTGCCGGAGGCTACTTGCTCGTCACTGAGTTCGAACTCAATCAAGATGCGTTTAGACCCATCGGGTTTCTCTATGCCTCTGATGCTCACCAATGCCGTATCGGCGGCTTTTTCATCGGGGATGGATTGGTCGGGCGCCCGGGTACCCACGTTGATTACGGTCTCTTCTGCGAAGGTGCCTTCAGGAATGAAAACTTTTGCCCCATCCAAGCCGTCGATTTTTGTTTCGTTGGGGCCGACCTGATACTCGTTTTGGCCTGTTTCCGTTTTTCTTTCGACATCCAATAGCCCGCCTGACAGGTTCTGGGTGCAGCCCGCGGAAAGCATCAAGGCACAGGTCGTCAACACCCCAAAGGGGTTGCGAATCCATGTTGATGCCCTTAGCGTGTGATGGTGAAAGATTTTCATCGCAAGCCGCTCCCCAAGTACTCAACGCCCCAGATTCGGTTTGAGGGTCGTCCTCTGGCCGACCAGGTCTTCGGAATGGGATTGGGCAAACTTTACGGAATATCAGAACTGGCAACGTTTTCGCTTCGTAGGAGCAGACTTCTGGCAGGCGCAACGTCTGACCCATATTTTGCAACTCCAGCTCTTGCCTCAATGTGAAGTCAAACAGATTGCAGCGCCAAAACTGATTCCATGTGGGAA
This sequence comes from Silvanigrellales bacterium, assembly GCA_028285285.1. GTDB lineage: Bacteria > Bdellovibrionota_B > Oligoflexia > Silvanigrellales > Silvanigrellaceae > JANQPW01. Next base: position 3,281 of record JANQPW010000250.1, on the reverse strand, counting down.
GGGCGAATGCCACTTCCTGACTCCAAGCCCCAAAAAATGAATGAAGCTGTAGCAACGAAAACCATGAGCCCAAGACTTGCTATCTCATGCGGCAACGCAAGACCCTGTTTAGATGTTGGACAAGTCTTGTTCAGGTTCCGGACGATTTGTTCCGTGCACAATCACAGGCTGTCACAACTGTGTGTGGCGGAGGTCGGTGTTGTGGACGTTCGTCCAGAAGTGGGCAGATTCGGGTTCGATTTGATGGGAGCACTGCAGGATGGCTTGAGGCTGAGAGAATTGCGGTGTACTGACCCACCACAGGGTTTCTCAATTTGACTTTACAGCCGGACACGCATTGACAACACACTGCCCGCCGCCGCCCCGGCGGCCGCAGGAGCGAATGCTCTCCAGTGAGCACTGCTCCCATTCTGCTGTCTTTTGACTTCGTGTAAACTGAGTGGCTGGGCGGCATGTGGACCTTTTGATGCAGATTTCTGTGGAGTCGGTCAGCCATTCGTATTGGATTTGGCCCTCTATGTCCGCGTCCAGAATGGACTCCGTGCTGTATTTGAGACAAGTTCCCAGCACCTTAACGTTGCAAAAATGCCCTTCAGTCTCAGTGAGGCTCTTCACAACAGGGAAGGATGTTTCCTCGGAACCGGAGTTGACATCGTGACCACGGTGGGCGCATTGGGAGCTTGCGACAGAAACCAGAACGGCAGCGACGGCCACCCAGCCAGGTGAAAGCTTCATATGTCGTCCCTCTTGGTTTGTGTTCGCATGGATAGCTTAGCAGATCGAGCAAGAAGATTCACGTGATGGGCCGTTGACCTACAGGCTCAGAAAGCCAGTTTTCACCAACCCCTTGGCTGAAGAACGTGTTCAGCAAACTGCTTTTGGTAGAAGAGCTCTGTGATGTTGAAGTCGCGAATCCCTGGGTTGGGAGGAGAAAAGGATCCGAACTCAGGTTTACAAAATTCTCGTAGATCATGTGAGAGAGGTGGTCCAGTGTGGTTCCGTCGCCTGTGTAATAGCTGATTGCCGGCTTTTTGAACTCGGTCGACCAGTCCACAAAATCGATACGGTACTTTCCCAGAATATAGGTGATGTTCGTGACAGGGGCCAAATTCTTGTCTGGAGTGTTCCGCGCCAAAAGGTTTTCGCTCCCGGGATTGTATTCCCTTTGCAAGAGTCGTTCGATTTCCGAGAAGATGTGGTTAAATTGCGCGTAAGAAATGGACCGCACTCTTTCTTTAACTCTTCGAAAAGTGTCCCTTTCTTTTGGTTCCTTTTGCAGGAGAAGTTTTTCAAAATCTTCGTCGCGGATCATCGCCGAAAAAAAGCGGAGAAAATCTTCTTCAGACGTGAGGTGGGGCTGAAGCCGGTCGGCAATATCTTTCAGAATCGGAGCCTCAATCACTTTGTCAAGGCCTGCGTTGGCTGTGCGCAGGTCATCAAAACCTTCTCCTATGGCTGATTGGCCCGACTTGAGACCTCTGTGCCGTGCGAGCCTTTGAAAGGCTGATGCGTAGCGGAGTTTGTCGCGGTTTTCTTCCTCATGTTTCCGGAAGCTCTGAAGGTTTTTTTCTTCGACGCTGAGGTCAATGAATTCATTTTCTTCGCTGGCGTAGGCTCCAGGCCAGGTGTGGTAGCGACTCCAAATGGGAAGACCATGATGACAAGTGGCACACGAGTCCTGATCGAACGCGAAGCTTGTGCCCTCCTCGAAGGAAACCGAAAGAAAGCCGAATCCCTTTTCGGCGTCTTCATCTCGGGCAATGATCTCAATTGTGTTTCCGCCGGGAGTTGCTGGATCTCCTGTGAGGGCAAAGAGAACCCAATTTCTAAGGTCATTGGGATCATTGATGAACTGGATGATGCGTGGCAAATCGGTTGAAGCGTGTTGAATTTTGTTGTTCGAGTCGTAAACCAAGGCAACAAAGGGTGAAAGCTTGGCTCGTCGTTCGATGTGAGCAGCAACCTGGTCAGGGCTCTTCAACGCACTCGTCTCGACGAGGTTCCTGACTTCGGCAAGGAGTGGGGAACGACTCTTTGGGGAAGTCGGTGTGGTGTTTGAGAGCAGCACCTGATCAGAACGGGTCTGAAAGAATTTACAGCCCGAGCAGAGCAAAGTGAGGCCGAGCAAAGCAAAACAAATCTCGATGGCTGGCTGCGTGGACACTCTCATCTGTTGACTCCCTGAAGAAGTTTGGCTTACATGGTTTTTTACCCAGTATTGCTGCAATACTCTATCATGATTCTCTGCGCTTTCTTGAACGACTCATGAGTTGTTTCCTTTTTCAAGTGATGAAGAATAGCAAAAACTTGATCTGCATCGGAATGGTCAGAAATTTCAATTGGATTCAGAGTTGTTTCTTTTCCTCTGATTGATCTGACAGGCAACAACTCGTATATTTAGCACGGCCATCTTTTAAAGAAACAGAAGGACAACCTTATGAAACGTTCACTTATTTTGCTAACATCAATGTTTAGCTCTGCCGCACATGCGGAAAAGCAGTCCAACATCGAGTTTCTGCCGACCGATTTCACAAATCAAGTGGTTGTAAATCCCTTAACTGGCAATGAAGTTCCTGTAAGATACGATCCAGCAATCGATGCCGCAACACGCCTCGTCGAGACTGACTTGAAGGAAGAAGACCACCACGTCTTTGCTCCGTCGTGCCTTTTTCGTAACTTGCGTGAAAAAGAGCTGACCTTGGCCTGGGATGAGGTCATTGGATGCCAAATCACGAGTTCTGGTCCCGTGAAGCAGAAAGTCACAGCACGCTACCAGTTTAATTTAGGGAGGATCCAGTTTTGTTATCTCGATTTGGCATCCGGAGACCCTTATTGTGGCAGTGAAATGAACTTGTCCCCAAATTATCAGACCATTCAAGTCAACTATGGAATCGGCATAAGCAGCGTCTTTTATTTCCAAGCGAGAAAGCCTACTGGCACATCGTTGCTTCAGTATTACAACTACTATGTTGGACCTTGAGGACTTACTTTGAGTTCGGAGAAAGGGTTCTTAATCATTTGTCTCTATGACATTGCCTCTCATTTACCGCATACCTTTGAGGTGTGTTCTCATCAATCCGAGACTGCTTCTGCGAGAAAAGCTCTCCAACTCTTTCATGACCATGCTCAGAAAGGCATAGACCTCGTGATTAAATTAAAGTCTGGCGCAACCTTCCTTGAGTGTAAGTCGTCTGTGTGCCCCGTCTGTTCAAGACGAACCCCACTCCCTATGCTTTCCGTGTTGAGCAAAGCTGTTTGTTTTTGGCCAAAAACTCTCCAAA
>JANQPW010000234.1 GCA_028285285.1 Silvanigrellales bacterium | reverse complement strand
GCCAGCGCCGTTCTGCTGCTGCAAATGCGCCGGTGCTCGCTGGAACTCTCTACTCGCCAGAGAAGCGCACCTCGGCTCTTGCACCCGCTCCCCTTGTGGTGCTCATTCATGGCGTCATTGAAGACTCTGGTATCTTCCACTCCAAAAGTGGTCGGGGCCTCGGACCCTACCTCGCCAAGCAGGGGTTCTCTGCTCTGTGTGTAGACCTTCGTGGAAAGGGAAAGAGTCGCCCGCAGATCTCCCCCCAAGATCGACACTCTCAAACGGACCTCATTCAGGGCGATCTGCCAGCCATTGATCACTTTGTTGCCAACCAGTTCCCAGATAGGCGCGTTCATTGGGTCTGCCACTCTTGGGGAGGGGTGCTCGTGACAGCTGCACTCTTGCGCTTTGAAACAATGCGGGCTCGTGCTCACACACTTGTGTTTTTCGGCACCAAGCGCAGCGTGCGGGTGAAGAACCTGCACCGTCTTTGGAATGTGACCCTTATGTGGAACCTTATGGCGCCCGTGATTTCGCAAAAGGCTGGTTACCTTCCCGCAAAGAGAATGGGCTTTGGAGCTGAAAACGAGTCGAGAAACTTTGTGCGCCAGAGTGTAGGCTGGGTGAAGTCGGCAAAATGGATCGACGAAGAAGATGGCTTTGACTACACAGCGGCCGCTCACCAACTGCGCCTGCCTCTTCCCGTTTTGTCTTTCACAGCCGAGCGCGATCAGTCGCTTGGCCACGTGTCTGACTGCCGCAGGTTTTTAGCCGAGGCCCATTTGCAAAATGTTTCGGAAATCCACCTCTCTCGCAAAAATAGCTTCCTCAACGACTATGATCACATCAACATGCTCACCCACCCCGACTCTCCGGGAGATCACTTCCCGCTTTTGGTGAGCTGGCTCAGAAAGTCGTTGTGAGGAGCACACGTGTGAATTGATGAGTCGTCATGGTACCATAGGGGGGTATCCAAAACAGAGGGAATTTAAAGTGAAAATTTTCTTTGGCTTCATGGCATTGTTTCTCTTTTCAAGCTGCCTTCAAAAGGCCACGGAAAGGGATCGTCACCAAAGCAAGTTTGCAAGTGAAAGCTACCCACAAGAGAACGACCACGGATGGAGTGAAACACTGCAACCCATCTTTGAAGAGATCAAGAGTCTCAGTGAGACATATATTGTTCGGGAAGATGGTTTCTGGGCCTTCGGCAAGTGCTTTACATTTCACACCATGAAATGGAACAAACAAAGCGTCTCTCATGTTGAAGTTTCCATCGCCAAAGAGTCGTGGGGTCTTGTGAGGTTTGCTGACGCTGACAGGCCCGTTAGTGAAAGATTTGGCAAAAAGATTGCTGTCTCCAAGGATTCTCAAGACGAGCTCAAGTATCTCTCAGAAGTTTGTAACAAATATCTTGCTTGGCTCCACCCCATTGTTGAAATGGAGGAGGTCCACTACACGAGATTCGCTTCTCTCGAAAAAGGAGAACGATTGAACTCTGATGAGAAAAGCTTTGGCTGGGGTTCTCATTTAGCAAACGAGGTCGTTTCTTACCTTGAGCAGCAAATGCAGCATGCAACGGTTCGCCATCAATCTCTGCTCGTGACCACACGTTGCTATTCTTATAGTTTTAGTCGAACATGGCAGGAACAAAGAGGATACCGCCTGAACAACAATATCGAAGTGAGTGTCAATTCAGGATTGGCTCAATACTGGGAACTTGAGAACAAAGCCTTTGGGTCTGAAGTCTTCACCGAAGATTCAAGGTATTTGAACTCAGACCCAAGCAATTGGGGCTACATCCTAGAGAAAACACAAACACTGGAAAAATTCTGCGAAGACCACCTCAAAATGTGACTCCGTTTTGTGGACAACTTCAGAGAAACAAAGGCGACCTGCAATGGGTTCGGCCTGAAAATTGCTGTCTTTACCATGGCCTCACCTTGGTGACACCCGCTGAAATGAGTTCAGCAAAATCAAATATTTAAGGATCACTCGATGAAACTCCACCCTCGGAGCTGCGGAACAGGGGCGACCCTTTTGGTCGGGCTCGCGTTCGCCAGCTGTGGCCTCCTGCAGACAACCGCAAGCAAGTTGCACGACACAAAGCCTGAGGAACAGGTTCCGGCCTACAACACTGAAGGAGAGTGGCGAGAGGAGCTTGTGGAAAATTTTCCCCACAAGCGCTTTGCCGTAGATTCTCCTGAGCACGGCAGACTTGTTCTTGTGGCAAGAGACGGGTTTGATGCCAGTGAAATCCTCGAAGCTTTGAAAGAGTGGACTTCGAGCCGGGGCGAAGATCCTGTTGGGTCGGCCCGACCCGTGGTCACCGAAGTCAGCCTTGTGCCAACCTACGCCTTGGACGTTTCGAACCTAGCGCCGAAGATTGCTCGAGATCTCAACTTTCTGTTTCCTGAAGACGGCCCGAACTGCTGGGTCTTGACTGCCGCAACCGCAGGAGCAACTTCCTCCTTCAGAATGTTTGAGAACAAGGAGTTTGCCCGCTTTGCTTCCGGTGCTGGGGTGAAGCGGATCACCTCCGCAGGTGATCTCAAACCTGGGGACATTGTGGCCATTCGACAAAAAGAAGAGGAGGGCACAATTTCTGAAGTTCATGGCGCGACATACATTCACAAAGACTTGTTTTGGACGAAAAACGGTGCCGCTGAAAACATCGCCTTTCGTTTGATGGATTCTCATGAGGTTTTTGGGAAATACATGAATCGAAACCAAACGGATCCCAACCCACACATGGAAAAGTGGAAGTGCACGCTTCCCACATCTCGCGAAGATGACGACTGTGAGGTCTTTGTCGACTATTTGAGAATTGAGCCGCTTCGAAAAAGCCTGCCCATTGAATTTCAAGCCGATGCAAAGCGGCTCGGTCAGTTTTCTCATGAGCTCAAACTCTATGGCACCACGACCGAGTTTTACACTGCCGAGGAAAAAGACCAGCTGCTGAGCGAGGTGCCTGATTACAGCGATCAGTTCAGAGCTGCAAGTGTGCTGCGTCGCAGTCTTCACGAGCAGGCAAGACGTCTTCTCGACGACTCTCGTGACACCCTGTCTGCAAAAGAACAAAAGTCTCTCGAAATTCTGCGAAATGAGACTCGGGACGTTTCCTTACCGGGCGGCTAGCGTTGCCGTTCGCAGACTGCGACTTCAGTGTGAAAAGTTGATCACTCGCTGCAAAGGAAGAGTCGTCACTCTTTTCATCTTCACCCATTTGCAAAATGTGTCAAAGATCCACCTCTCCCGCAAAAATGGCTTCCTCAAAGACTATGATCACATCAACATGCTCACCCACCCCGACTCGCCAGGAGATCACTTCCTGCTTTTGGTGAGCCGGCTCAGAAAGCGTTGTGAGGAGCACATGTCTTGATACCCAACAGAATTCCAATACCACTGCTTTTCTTCTGCTGCGTTTCTCTGTGTTCGTGCAAGTTGGGCGGATTGCAATCGTCAGACACGGCTCAAGATGCCAGCGCTGCAGTGCGCACGCAACACGAAACAGCTTTTGACAAAGAAGACGAACTCCAGAAACTGATTCGCTTTTCCGAATCGCTCACCTCGTTGAACGAGGAACCTTTGGTGGAGATCATAAAAAAAGCGCGGGAAGACGGAAAAATCGACCAGCAACTTTCTGCGCTCTCTGACCAAGAGGTCTATGAAGCTCTCAATGGCATTCGCAAGCTGTGGATGCACCCGAAAGTTGTTTTTCAGCATCTGGAAAGCCTGAGGCCCGACGTGTCGGGCCCCGCACAAGAAGATGCTCGCAACCTCGATCGCTTGCTCTCCCTCTCCGAAGCGGAGTGTGGATTTTCACCAAAGACGGAGTTCACAGAGACACAATCCGGAGAGCGTTTTCTCGAGTTTCTCAAAGAACAAAGACTCTTCGACGATCTCGCATTTGATCTGAGCACGCTCACCAGCAAGCAAACCCCCGCGACAGTTGCCTATCTGCTGCTGCACATTCCCGTGGTTCACCGCCTGCAGTGGTTCGTTGTGTGCGCGGAGTTCAAACGGACCGATGGGTTCTTTGCCGAAGAGAAAATGCAGGGAATCAACGGCGCGGAACTTTACAAGGCCCTGAGCTTCATGAATGGCCTCGACAAATCGGAGTTCGGAAGCGATAACCTCTGGGGAGTGTTGTTCGACTTGTCACGCCAGCGTTCCTATGTGAAGTGGCAATCAAAAACCAAGCGAAAATTCGTCGTCGGCGTTTATGTTGGTTTTTCAAACCCATTGTACTGGGCCATCCTCTATCAAATCCTTCCCAACCTCGGTGAAAAGATCCTGGGCATGACGAGTTCTACCGGCTCTACCCTGTCCATTCAGGAGCTGCTTCGCGAGTACGAGCTCACGTCTTATGCGAGCCTCGAAGAGTTCCCCGAAGAACACTCCGACTCTCTCGACGATCGACCCTGGGAGGATTGGGTTCGGTACTATTGCGCCGCGCACATCAGAGATGAAAATGAATCTGTCGACTCGGGAGTTCACGTCTTTGGTTTGCCCAGTGCAGCAGGCTTTTCCCAAGCCGCAACGGAAGCTCTGCACAGGGGGGCCACACTTGAACTGGAATACCTCCGAGACATCAACAACAGGGTGGAGTTTGAGCTTTCCGAGATGAGAATGCTCTCGGTGAAAATTGACGACATCGACG
>JANQPW010000218.1 GCA_028285285.1 Silvanigrellales bacterium | reverse complement strand
GGAATAAGATCTTTTCTCTGTTGCGAACAAAGTTCTTGAGGCGCCGAAACAACTCCGACTGAGGAACCTCTGGGCTTCTCATCAAATAAGAAACGAAATTGACCAATGACTCAATGTCTGGGGTTGAAGACTCATGCCAATTCCGAGGGCAAACACGTGATTTTCGGGAAGAGCGATCGAATTGACGCGAAAGTTTGCGATCGATCTGCCGCAACTCCTCGGAAATTTCTTTATCAATATCTGAGAGCTGTGCTGAAACGGTTTTTGCATCGCTTGTCTGCAAGCCGATGTGTTCCGTGGAAAACAAATCCAGACGAAGTTGTTCCCGCAGCTGAGAAGCAACTGTTTGCAGCTTCAAGAGCTTTGAGTCGTCAAAACTCAGCTTTTTAATGCCGACTCCCAATGCAAAACTCCGAAATGACGAATCCACATCGTCTGTGGGGTTCGAGCAGGCAAAGTCAACAATCTTCTCATAAAGTGCGTCGAGAGCAGACTGCTTGTCGCTCACCACCAACACGCTCTCTCCATGGCACACGCAATGAACCAAGAGGTTCAGCATGCTGTAGGTCTTCCCGGTTCCAGGGGGCCCTTCCACGAGCAACACATCCTTTTGATCAACCTCTGAAAACAGGCGAAAGGCATTGGCCGACACTTCAAAAGGGTTGAACCGGCTCCGGGTTCTTTGCGGCGAGTTCGCCTGTTCTGGCGTCAAACCTCTCTCAGGGCTAAAGATGCGCCCCAGAAGCGAACTGTAGTAGCTGCTGTGATCTTCTAGGGCCTCAGCATATGTGCTCTTCAGATCGAGCTGAAGAGCTTCATCTTTTGCTGAAAGCTCAGTCTGGCGTGAAAAGAGTAGGCTTCGATTGAGGTCAAATGAAACGTGCTTAACGGTTAGGTTGTCGAAAATACCTTCAACGGGGCCCTGCTCCTCTTGGCCGAAAATCAGACGACGTTGCTCACTAAAAAACTTTTCAGAAATGGGAAGACGCCTCAAAAGATGAGGTCGGCTCCCCATTCCACCAAGCTCAAATCTCGAGTGCAACAAACGCTGAAAAAGCCGTTCTACCTGTGAATTTCTTGCCTTGCTTCGAGAGAAGCGTGTGGCTAAGGTCGCCAGTGCTAAAAAGTTGAGCACTGCCCATTTTCCCTCACTGGGGGAAATCTCAATTTCACTTCCAGAGTCACTCAACTTCACGGGAAGAAAGTAAAGTGGAAAGCGAAAACAGCGAAGCTTTTTGGAACGATCACGGTAAAAGCAGTCTACGATTTCAAAGCCAAGATAAAACTCCCAGTTGCCCTTCTGAGAAAGAACACACTCCCTCAGTTCCTGCAAGTCAGTCTCATCAGGTTTGATCCGCAGCGGGAATTCAGCGGCACCCTTCACACGGGTGGCGGGAAGGCCCAGATCGATCACTTCGCTGTGCTTCTTTTTTGCAACCTCGTGAGGGCGCTCATCGGCCCCTTTTGGACCCGCCTCTTGACTCAGAAAATCATCATAGTTCACGCTGGTGACAGACTTTCGTTTGGCACCCAATCGTGACTTGAAGTCTTTGAGCTTGAGAACTTTCTTCGCATCAGCAGAAGTCGAACGGCCCTTTTCCAACCCTCCCAAAAAGACACTTTCAGAATCCCCCGACAACTGACTTTTTTCTGGGTTCTTGATATCTAAACACAAAAAACCGGTTCGAAAGCCCATCTCTCCGTTCAGGCTCTCGGAAACACCTGGAAACGCAAGTTGCGCCATGCGGTGATAAGAAACCACCTTCTCCAGACAACCGCTGGGGTGTTGCAACAGAGGATCAAACAATGCATCAAAGAACACGCCGAGTTTATCGGCAGGAAAGCTAACAGCCTCACTTCCTTCAGCCCCCGAGAGATCCACAAGGCTCACGTAAGCCTGACCATCCGGGCCCTGCAGACGCTCCAGCTTCAGCACGTTGCGATCACGAAAACGAATATACTCTGGTCCAGAAGAAGAGGACTCCTGTGCCCATTCCCCAATTTTCCGGCGGAGAAGATCAATCGTGCTTTCAGAAACAACCAAACGGCTCTTCTGTTGCACGTGGCTGATCACCAGGCTTCGAAAGCCAGACTCCTCAGAGACAACGCTCAGTTGAATCTTGTGCTTTCGCCCCAAGCTAATGTCTTTCACACGCTGATCTTGTTCTGTGCTCTGAGACACCCTTCACCTCACCAAAATCGTGTCACGACGATTCTTCGCGCGGGCGACCGAGAGCTCTCGGCCACGCTTCTGCCGAAAATCTACCCTTGGCTTGGTGGCCGCGTAGCCCACAATGCGCAACCTCCTCTCCGGAAAACCAAACTCGAGAAGGTGCAAAACCACACTGCTCGCCCTCCTCCCACTCAAAGACCAGTTGGTCAAAATCTCTCGCCCATCGAGCCGATAGAAGCCCTGATCATCTGTGTGACCCTCTACGTCGAGGCGGTATTCGGTGCCAAGAATTTCGCGAAATACTTTGTGTAATGGTTCAAGTGCGCCATCTTTCAGAAAGGCCTCACCCGTGTTGAAGAGGGCGGCCGACTCCATGTCTATCCGTATGCCGTCTTCTGACACATATATCGAAACATCCTCATTGGGATGCGAGAGTGCCCTCAATTTCTCTGCAAGGTCAAAAAGTGTTCCTTCAGTGGTGCCACTAAACTCAGCCCGCAAGCGATCAAAGTTCCCTTTTCGAATGTCACTCACGCTCAGTAACATGACAAAAAAGACGGAAACGATCATCATAAGATCTGCAAAACTCATAAAAAAAGATGGGCTTTGCTTCGACTCTCGGGGTGAGTGAATGAGGTTGTCGAGTTGAGCACTCACTCCGACCCGGACCTCCTGACCTTTGTGACCACCGCATCTGCACGCAAATAGAGAATTCTTGACTTGCGCACCAACTCTCTATGAAAGTGCAACAAGTTCTCAGAGGCTGCGTCGAGCCTTCCCGCAAGAGGCCCAAACACAAGTGTTCCGAGAGCTGCGCCGTAGGCGGTCGTCATGAGAGCAAGCGACATCGCTGGCCCAATCTGTTCGGCACTCCCTAATGAACGCATCACACCCACCAAGCCCACAACGGTGCCCAGAAGTCCGAGCGCTGGCGCAACTTGGCTAGCCCGCAAGAACAACTCCGCAGATCGTCTTTGATTCAGAGCATCTGTTACAAACGAACTTGAAAGGATTTCATCTATCTCGTCAAAACTCAGACCAGACTCGTAGAGATAGTGAAGATCCTCACTCAAGCGCCCACAAAGATCTCCTGGGTTTTCAAGATCGTTGATGTCTCCGCCAGACTCAATCAATTCGTCAAGACGCGCTGCCTCACGACGAATCTTTCGCGTTCGAAAGGGAAGAAAAGCAAGCGCAGCATGTATGATCGAAGTGAAAATCGACTTCAAGTCAAACTGCAAAAACACGACCGAAACTGTTCCAACAACAATAAACAGAAAGCTGTTGAGGTCAAAAATCTTGAGAACGGGCAGAGACTGGGTCAGCATGGCCACAGCAAAAACAACACCAACAACACCTAGGGCAGAAGCGATGGTCTCAAAGCGACGCACACCGTTTTTGAGATAACCTGCCTTTTTCAAACCGCTCATGGCAGATGCCCCCCCGAGGAGGGCCCGGCC
>JANQPW010000183.1 GCA_028285285.1 Silvanigrellales bacterium | reverse complement strand
TCAGCAGCAACAACACAAATATTGGCCTTCCAGCTCGCAGCGAGACCTTGGCCGTCTTCCACCTCAATCTCGGTCATGCTTCCTCACAACTCCGCGCTGCGACGATCGGTAAAACTCAACAATTTTTTCAACGAGCTGCTTTAAATCTGGCTCACTTGGCAAAGTCAAAGTGGCAATGGACTCCTCAACAGTGGCCGCCGGAGAAACAACGAGAGCTTGATAAACCGCCTTGATGGTGTCGATAGCCGCTTTGCCGTAGCCACGCCGCCGCAACCCCACAATGTTCAAGCCGCGGTAGCAGGCATGATCTCCCTGAATGAGGGCAAAAGGCGGCACGTCTTTGACCACCATGGAGCCACCTCCCAACATAGCCAGAGTAGAAATACGACAAAATTGGTGTATGGCAGACATACCTCCCAACACGGCTTGATCTTCAATGGTGACATGGCCAGAAAGCTGGACGGCATTTGCCAAAATGTTCTCATTGCCAATGAAGCAGTCATGGGCAACATGGCTGTAAGCCATGAAGAGGTTTCCACTTCCAATCAAGGTTTTTCCGCCCCCTGGCACCGTTCCGGGTTGCAGTGTCGCCGACTCGCGAATGATGTTGTTGTCACCCAGCTGCAAAAGGGTTTTTTCACCCCTATGCTTGAGGTCTTGCGGAGGCGCACCCACACTACAAAAAGGAAAAAACTGATTGTTCTTCCCAATCAGGGTGTAACCCTCAATGTTCACATGGCTTCGGAGTTCACACCCCTCGCCCAGAACCACATCAGCCCCCACAACGCAGAAAGGACCAATGCGAACACCAGCGCCTAGCTGAGCCCCTGGGTGAACGATAGAGGTTGGGTGCACCACGGGATCTGCGGGAGGGTTTGTCGTGGGATCAGATGGATCTCTGCTCAAATGACTGTTCCTTCTTTTCTGGAAGTGGTCTCAAACGGCACCCTCTCCACTTTGCAGTGGCACAGATGAAGGCCGCAAGAGTGAGCCAAGCTCAACCCACCGAAACACGTGCTGAAAACTTCGCTTCTGCAGCGACCTCGCCATTCACCTCTGCCTGCCCTTCAAACCAGGCAAAGGGACCTCGCTCCCTTTTGAGCTGGACTCTATAGTAAAGCACGTCGCCAGGGATCACCATGCGTCGAAACCGCACTTCTTCCACACCCGTCAGCAGTGTTTCATTTTTGAAGCGGGTTCCTCTCGACTCATAGGTTTTGAAAGTGAGCAAAGCACTGCTTTGGGCCAGGCCCTCAATCATGTAAACACCCGGAAAAATAGGGTGCCCAGGAAAGTGTCCCTGAAAGACAGGCTCTTGATTGGAAATGGACTTGAAAGCCGTGATCCACTCTCCCACCTCGTGATCTTCCACCCGATCCACGAGGAGCATGGGGCTGCGGTGTGGAAGAAGTCGTGTGATTTCCTCATAACCAAAAGTGAGAGGGGTTCTCGACGCTCCCTTGTTGACTTTGCCAGCATCGCTCACTTCATTTCCCTCCGTAAAATCTTCCTGAGTGTGGCTTCGCGCCGGAGATATTCTCTATTGGGCGCCGCTGGAATGCCATTGTAGGCACCAGGCTTGGTCAGGTCTTTGGAGACCCCACTCTTAGCCAACACAACGACCTGATCGGCCAGGGTCACATGGCCAGCCACCCCAACCTGACCGGCCAAGGTCACTCGGTCTCCCAAGCGGCTTGAGCCAGCAACTCCACTGTGGCCTGCCAAAAAACAAGCCTTGCCGATTTTCACGTTGTGTCCAATTTGCACCAGAGAATCAATCTTCGTTTGCTCCTGGATTTCTGTGTCCACAATGGTTCCTCGATCCACACTTGAATTGGAACCCATTTCCACCCGATTGCCCAGCTTCACTCCCCCCACCTGGGGAATCTTCACGTTTTCGTCGCCATCGGGGGCAAAACCAAAACCGTCTCCCCCCACAACTGCTCCAGGGTTCAGCAAGCAGCCCTCACCCAGCAC
>JANQPW010000157.1 GCA_028285285.1 Silvanigrellales bacterium | reverse complement strand
TCACACCGGGCAGCACCAAAGGAGTTTCACGAAATTGCCAGGAAAGTCCGCGATCGCCCGAAAAACCGTAGGCGATCGTGTCCACCAACCTACCCAGCTCCCGATCGCAATCGTCTGCGGCGAAGAGGTGCCAGTGTCCATTGAGCTGACAGAAGCTTGAGGCTATAAACATGTGATAGCCGTCATCGTCTTTGACCACCATGGGATCAAAGGGAAAAAGCGGCGTACCCGGCCTTCCCGACTCCACCACAGTGAGCGAGCCAAGCTCTTTCAGCTCGTCGGAAGGCTTCACATCGCGGCTCAGTTTCGCAGGAGAAACGTCGGGTTGCTGCGTGCACCCCAGAGCGATGACTGACAGAATGCCCACCATCACAAACACAATTGACGCCAAAGCAGCCTCCAAACTTCTGAGAACTCACTCTCTTCGCAAGCGCACGGAAATCACCTTTTTCACCCGCGCGACGACCTCTCCCTCAGAGTCTTTGATGTCAATGGTGAAGGTGGGTCGAGCACGACCCTCATCGGCCACCTGCTCACGAATGTCGTCAAGAACAGCCTCACTCAGTTCAAATCTGGCCCAAACCGTTCCCCGACCTGGTTTCAAAAAATCAATGGACCCACTTTTGTCCCACACCTGATATTCAGGTCCAAGATTCTCGATGAGCATGAGCATGTAAAAAGGATCGCACATGGAAAACATGGAACCGCCAAATTGGGTGCCCACATAGTTTTGATTCCAGAGCTTCAGGTTCATGCGCACAGAAATGAATCGAAAATCGGGAGAGCAACGCTCCACCCGAACCCCCGCACCCACAAAGGGAGGGTAAAGCGACATCAGAGGAATGACCTTCGATTTGTGCCGCTTGAGACCGGCGAGCTTTTGCTTCACAAGTTCCATCACAGTCCTTTCTCCCAAAGCGATTGAGATTTGGCCGGACTATGCCGCGGCAACCCGAAGAAGGCAACTGTTCCAAACCAGATGAAAAGTTGGTAATTTGAATTTTCCGGGAGCGAGATGCACAATGTGACATTCCATCAATGAGCTGGGATTGAAATTGAAGGGTCGCGCTATGAAAGGGAAGAACGACGGCATGAGCGCCCGACAACCATGGTACTCACCCGACACCTCCGACAAAGGCAAGCTTTCTGTTAAATTTGAGCAGGCGGTGGGAGCCCTGTCAGGTGAAGACGACGGTCTTTTTTCCAGCCTGATGCGGGTGGCCAATGGTCTCACAGCGGTTGGCCTCGGGGCCACGGCGGGAGTGTTTGCCACAGTCTCGGTGTTTGGAGACGCTTCTTCAGCGCCCATCACCATTGCCGTTGCTGTGATCTCCGCAATTATGTCTCTTTTCTTTCTCTTTCGGCAAATGGGCACCACGGCGAAAAAAGTGTCAATGGACCACAAGGGTATTTCCCCTTTCCAGCTGGGGGTTCAGGTTGCCAAAGGAGAGACCACCCACCGCGAAAGTCGCCGCTTCGCGCCGGCTCCCGAGCTGGCGCTGCACCAGTTTGTGAACCAAGTCAAAGCCTACTCGGCTGAAAAGTCTTACCAACGCACCCGAGCTCAAAAGGGCCCCGAGCAACGCAGCAAGGCAGCACCGGAACCTGTGGACCTGTTGAAACGGCGCTGGAACGACGTACTCGACAGCCTCAATGAGTTTGAAATTTACTTGGCCGGCGACCCCCAGGGCATGATTGACAAGCTTTTGGCCAGGTACCCCTCCACCCAAATGGATGTTTCGCAGATCTTTCGCGATGTGGCCGAGAGCTTCGACACCGCCTGGCGACG
>JANQPW010000152.1 GCA_028285285.1 Silvanigrellales bacterium | reverse complement strand
AGGTCACACTCCACAAGAGCCTGGCGACGGTTTTCAGGGCTCAGTTGGTAGGTGGCTTTGTCAATGTTTCGGTTCGTTTGGCCCACAGCATCGCGAAAGGGGCCGTAGTAAGCGGAAGCGAACTTTGCGGTGTAGGAGAGAATGCCCACTTGTGAGTGACCTGATTCATCGAGCGCGGCACGAAGAGCCCCCACGCGGCCATCCATCATGTCGCTGGGGCACACAAAATCGCAGCCCGCATTGGCCAGCACCTGGCTCATCTTTGCAAGGGCTGCCACGCTGCTGTCGTTGTCAACATCTCCCGCGTTGTTGAGGATTCCATCGTGGCCATGGTCGGTGAAGGGATCCAGAGCGATGTCCACAAAGGTGAGGGTTTCTGGCGAAGCTCGGCGGCATTCTTGGAGGGCTTGGCAGATCAACCCCTTGGGGTTGTGGGCATAACTTCCAAGGGAGTCTTTGTGTTCAGGCTTGTTCACGGGAAAGAGCATAAGAGATTTGAGGCCCAGGTCAGCCAGTTCCCGAACCCGATCTCCTAAAACATTGAGCGGGTAGCGAGATTGCCCAGGCAGCGAAGAAATGGGCTCAATGCTGTTGGAACACTCCGTCACAAAAACGGGGTACAACAGGTCTTTCACTTGCAGGGAGCTTTCGGAAAAAAGCTGACGGAGTTCTGCTGTGCGGCGCCAGCGACGGGGCCGACGGTGGGGATTGCCAAGGAGTGGGGGCAGTTCTGAAGACATGGCTTTTGTTTCCTTTGTTTGGGAGGGTGTCTTGCACGCGTTAGTGGAAGGCGCGGATTTGCCCCCCATCAGCCACAAGTGTTTGACCTGTGATGAAAGAGCTTTCAGAAGAGAGGAGAAAAGCGGCCGTTGTGGCAATTTCTTTTGGGTGGGCAATGCGGCAGAGGGGAGCTCGCTTGGCCCAAACCTCATTCATCTCCTCGGGCTTGAGGCCCCGGGCTTTTGCCTCATGTTCGCGCAACTGGCCGAGCCGTTGTGTGTTGACGAAACCAGGAGCAAGCGCGTTCACACGCATTTGCCGAGTGGCCAAAGCGTCGGAGAGGCTTTTGAGGTAACTGGTCAGGGCATTGCGGTAGCAGCCTGAAAGTGTGAGGGAGGGGTGGGGCTCCTTCACAGTTGTGCTGGTGATGGCGAGCAGAGAAGCGCCGTCGCGAAGGTAATTGAGACATTTTTGCACATGGAGCACCGGACCTTTGAACAGCAGGTCATGGGCGTGCTCGAGCTCCCTGCTGCTGAGCTGGAGCACGGAGTCGCCGTGGGGACCTCCGCCGTTGATCAAAAGCCCGGCGAGTGAAAAACCCTTTGCCTCTTGTTGCGCTTGTTTTTTGAGGCTCTGTTCCAAAGCATCGGGGCTTTTGGGATCACAAAAGTCGAGGGTGAGGCTCAAAAACCGTTGCGCGCGGCTTGGAGCCAAAGATTCGCATTGCTCAATGGTGGCCGAGATCCGCTCGGAGCTGCGGGAGGCAACAATCAACGAGGCGCCCTGCGAAGCAAGTTCAACAGCAATGGCTTTGCCGATGCCTGCGGAAGATCCCATGAGCAGGTAAAGGTCTGTTTCCTTAAATCGCGCCATGTGTTCTTTCTCCACCGCTGGATTTGGCCGATACAGATAACATTGTTTTTGTCAGGAGACAAAATGGGAGATGCAAACACAGGAGACTGGCCTGGATAGCCTTGACGAGAATCCCAAGTGGTGAAACTTTGATCCCACGCTGGGTGGGGTGTATGATCGACTAA
>JANQPW010000117.1 GCA_028285285.1 Silvanigrellales bacterium | reverse complement strand
GGTATGGCCCGTGAGTTGCTTGAGTCATCTCTCAAGAAAGAGCAATTTCTGCAAACTCTCTCTTTTCGCATCGATTCCGTCCGCACCACCATTCGAGAGTCGTTGGTTTCTCTTTTAACTCTCAGTGACTTTGCGCAAACCGGCTCTCAGAGCGCTCGGGGGGCCATGGAAGAGGTGCGAGCCACAAGTTTACAAGGCCGTGGCTGGTCCAACATGACCAATGAGCTGGTGCGAGACTTTGCGGGTTTCACGGAGTGCGTGAATCAGCTCACACAGGCTGTTGCGAAGTGGAATGAGAGCTCCCGCACCACAGAGGCTCTGCTCACGGATCTCATCAGTGCCTCCCAAGCCTCTCGGCTTGCGGTGCAGAGTGTGGCCTCGACCATGACCAAGGTGACCAACCGTATCAATGAAGTTCAAGACAAAATTTCAACATTGGCAAATAGGGTGGCGGATATTGGTAACATCATTGATGTCATCGATGACATTTCCGAACAAACGAATCTGCTGGCTCTCAACGCGAGTATTGAGGCGGCTCGGGCTGGGGAGCAGGGGCGTGGGTTTGCGGTCGTGGCCGACGACATCCGAAAGCTCGCGGAACGGTCTAGCACGGCCACCCGAGACATCTATGATCGGATCGATGCTATCCAAGAAGAAACGAACGGTGCTCTTGACGTGATCCGTGAAGGTCAGCAAACCGTTCACAAAGGTGAAAAAAATGCCGTGAAGGCCGGTGAGTTGTTGCATTCCATGAGAGAAACCATCAGCCAGCTGAATAAGAACTCCATGGGCTTCGAAGATTTTTCCTCACGCGCAAACAACCTCGCGGAAGTGAGTGCAAAGCGCAGTCATCAGATTTCTCAAACCATCACGAAGATGAAAGACAACTCCTCGGTGATTCTGGACCTCGTGAATCGCCTCGAAGCAAGAGTGGGAAGCATGGGATCGGCCTTCACATCAGCTTTGAAAGGCCTTGATCATGAGCAAACGACCCTTGAAGACGCTTCTGATGGTGCTGACAAACTTTGGCAAGATGTGGAGTTGTCGCGCGACGCCGGTGGTGGCAATCTGCAGCTGGCGCGGAAGCTTGCTTCGGCGATGGAGCAGGTTCAAGCAGCCGCGCAGGAAATGTCTGCAGCTCTCGATAAGCAGAACGCGCACAAGGATCAGTCTGAAGGAAACAACGCAGACCTTGAGAAGGTTGTTCGCTCAGCTGTCAAGCATGCCGAAAACCTGTTGAGTGAGTCTGAACATCTTAAGCTCATTGTTCACGGCCAGGCGGAACACCTTGATGTGGCCTTTTATGGCCCTTCATCCGATTCAGCCGTCGCCGGAGGAACCGAAGGCGAGGGGCAAGACGGCTCGCAACCTCCGCAAACCGCTAGCTAGTTAGGCAAGTATATGGGACTCAGAATTCAGGGCCACACAGCAATTGTGGAAAAGAACCTGCAGAAGGCGCAGAAAGACGCACAGCAGAGTTTGGAAAGGCTGTCGAGTGGGGTTCGTTTCACTCGCTCCGACTCGCGACCAGCTGAGCGTTCCATTTCTGAATCGCTGACCCGTAAGCTTCGAGAAGTTCAAACCTACAAAAGGAACGCCAACGAGGGGCTCAGCCTTGTTGAAACGGCAGACTCAGCTCTCAGCGAGATTGCGAACATCACAGTTCGAATGAAGGAACTGACCACGCAGGCCACAAGTGCAGGTTTGAGCGATAACGAGCGTCGCTTTCTTTTTGTGGAGTACCAGGGCCTCTACAACGAATTGGAGCGAATCGCTAAAACAACAGACTACAATGGTCAGCCGCTGCTCATTAACGATGACGATGAAGAACGCACCATTCAGTTCTTGGTGGGCGATCCTCGGGGTGCCCTCAACGATGATGGTGACAGTTTGAATCGCATTGGAGTGAGCGATCTCGAAAAGATTGTTTCCACGCCCCAAGAACTGGGTTTGGTCGACGCCACTGAGCTTCTCGAAGATGGAGAAGAGGGGATTTCTATTGAAGATGTGGAAGACTACTTTGATGCGACGCCAACTGAGGTTTCTCAGTCATTCAATGAGGCTCTCGACAAAGTGGGCGAGTTCCGCTCTCAGTTTGGTGCCGTGGGTTCTCGGTTGGGTTATGCTCTCGATGTGCTGAATGTGAAAGGAGAAAACATTCAGGCTGCCAACTCTGCCATTCGAGATGTGGACTATGCCACGGAGGTCACTAACCTCACACGCGCCAATATGTTGGTTCAAGCTAGCTCTTCTTTGCTCACTCAAGCAAACATTCCAACCCGGGCTGCTCTGACTCTCATTCAGAACCTCGATAAATAAAGCTGCAACGCACCGTTCTATTGAAGGGCAATGTCACCTTCCATTTTCTTGAGTGGTGTGTCCGGCTCGTTCGAGTCGGCAATGAGAATGTAGGGTGCCTCTCTTGTTGAGTTGCTGCGTGTGTGGTCGGTGTGGCAGAGAATTTTTGAAAATCCAGCTGCGAATCCAACAGCAAGCAGCGAGAGATCTTCGAGGGAGCGGGGAGAGAGGTTCTCCAAGTCACGACTGCAGTAGCGACGGACCAACAAGCGGTTGCGACACCAGATCTGGAGTTCAGCCAGTTGGCAAGCGTTCACGCTTGCTGTGAGCACCAAATCAATTTGGGCGCTCTTCGCAGCAAAGGCTCCTCCTACACAGAGAAGATCAAACCAAAGTGAACCACAGATCACGGAGGCAACCACATCTTTTTCATAGGTTGCTGCAAACTTTTCGTCACTCACCCGAATGCAGTAATAGCTAATGTTTCCGCAAATATCGAAACAGGGGAGAGCAGAAACTTCACCAAAGTGACCGAGCACGAGATCTTGCGTGTGTGTGTGGTTGATCGAATTTTCAGTCATGGGGTGTATCCTCTGGCCAATTCACCCCAACAGATTACGGTGCTCCCTCACTAAGGAGGGATTTTAGAAAATTACATTTTAGTTATAATCGTAGTCACTTTTTGGCTACATAGTGGTTCAGATCGGAGTGCGCCAGCCACGGGGGTCTTCCGCCTGACCCATTTGGATTTTGAGCAGCGCATCTTTGATCTGAGTCGACACCGGAGATTCACTGCTCTTGACGCGATGGGTGCGAGATCCATCGATGAACTGTGACACAGGGCTCACCACAGCCGCAGTGCCACACCCGAACACTTCGGTGATCTTCCCACTATCAATGTCTTCAAGCACGCTGTCGATGGAAATGCGGCGCTCCTCAATTTCAAAGCCGAGATCGGGAGCGAGCTTTAGAATGGAATCGCGGGTGACACCTGGCAAAATGGAGCCACTGAGCTGGGGGGTCACAATTTTCTTTCCTGATGCAAAAAGAATGTTCATGGCTCCCACTTCTTCAATGTAGCGGTGCTCGGCGGCGTCGAGCCAGAGGATCTGCTCGGCTCCTGCATCTCGAGCCTTAGCCATGGGCAAAAGCGAAGCACTGTAGTTCCCGCCGCACTTGGCTTCTCCCACACCGCCAGGAGCTGCTCTCACCAGCTCTCGCTCCACATAAACTGAAACCCCAGTGGGGTTGGCATAGTACGATTTAGCGGGGCTCAAAATGACACAAAACAGGTAGCGGTTCCCGGGTCGGAGAGACACACCTCTGTCGAGCGGAACAGAAAAGGGGCGGATGTAGAGGGATCCAGGGGCCTCAAGGGTCCATTTTCGGTCGACATCAACCAGGCTCTTCACACACTCCAAAAAC
>JANQPW010000143.1 GCA_028285285.1 Silvanigrellales bacterium | reverse complement strand
CCCGCCTCAAGGAATTTCTCCGACTTGAGCCACTCAGGAAGAGTCGCCCCATATGACACGTGCTCTATTTTCTCTGGGTCTCCATCGTTGAAAACCAGTCGGGCACATGCAACAACCCTTGGCCCCACCTTGCAGATGAGCTGACGGGAATGCTTGTCGAACCTGTCTTTTGCTGTGAAGCTTTCGTCTTCACTCAATTCTGGGTTCCAGGGCTGCATTCGCAGAGCAAAGAGCTGATCCCATTCATCATCGCTCTCTGGGTACTTGAATTTGAGTGCCGACCGAAATCCATCAACATCAAATCCATATTTGCGGATCTGTTCAGCGCTGAGCTCACCACCATAAAAGTTGAGGAAGTAGCGAGCAAGGCGGTTTTGAAAGACTTGAAGGTCGCCCATTCCTTCAACCCCAACAGACAGTTGGTTGCTGCCATCTAGCGTGCTCACATGTTTCACCACAACTTTGAGTTCAAGCTCGCCACACCCGGGGACCATAAGCGAGAGCAGGAGCTCGGTACCCACCAAAAGTCCAGAGTTTCTGGCAGAGGTGCGCAACCCAATTCCACGAGCCGAGATGTTGTCAACCCGAAAATGGAGTGCACTTTTGGAGTTGTAGGGATCTTTGCAGTAGGCAACGGGTGCGAAGAAGTCGTTGATGGGAATGCGCTTGTGGCTGCGCTCAACACTGTGTCTCTCTTCTGCAACCAGTTTCAGTCCAACACGCGTGTAGTCCTTTCCACTGGATCTCATGGTGCCAATGGAAGCGATGACTGCGGAGACCTGGACAGGTTTGTTGTTCACAATGAAGTTGAGTTGTGCGGATTCTCCTGCCAGTAAGTCTGATTGGTTACCTGTACCCTCCACGGCAAGACCAACTCCATTGGTGCTCAGGTCAACCGCTCGACCATGACACTCCAACCGTGACGTTTTCATCTCAACGTGAAGACCATCGCTCACATAAAGTTTCTTTCGGTTTTCTCTTCTGTTTTCTGACTCAGTCATTTCTTGGGTTGTTGCATTGGGGTGGGTTTCTTCAGCTTCTTCTTGATGAATCTTAGTGCGCAGGTCTGTGACCCCTTCCGAGGTGCCGTGGCTGAACAAGCCGTAGAGGGCTTGGGCAAAGTCTTCAACCTGGAGTTGCTTATCGTATTGTGTTCCCACATAGCAGTTATAGGAGATTTCATGCTTGTCTGTGAGCACATAGGTGTCGGGAAATCGTTTTCTCAGCTCGATGTCATCACAGGGTAGGATCACAGAATCTGAAATGAGAGCCACATTCTTTCCGTGAGCTTTGTAGAAATCTTCGTTCATTCCAGCCTCGAGCCTATAGGCTGTGTTGACTGCGTGACCTTGAATGTCAAACTGGATACGCTTGTTGTAGAGCTCAAGACCATAGTCACTTGGCCCCATAGACACGGAGATTTTGACTTTGAGTTGAGGAAAGTTTCGTTTTCGGAGATCGCTGGAAATGGGGTCTATGGAGGAGAGAAGCTCCTTAACGGCAGTGAGGCTTGCGCTGGCTAAGAATGACTCTTTTCGTGGGTGATCCATAAGGAGCCCTCCACAAAACTTAAGGCTGTCTCCTGAAGATTTGATGAGGTCAAATCTATGCTTTTCCATGATCTCTTCAATTTTTGCAAATGCGTGGCTTCGCGCCTGCCTGAGAATGCCGCTGGGAATTTTTGAGTTCTCTGTGTCATTCATCATTCCCCAGTCGCAGATGTCCACAAGAACAATGCTGAGAGTGGTGTGCCCTGAAACAGACTCTCTGATTTGGGTGAGATCTCGTCCTTTTTCCACGAGGTGCTCGATGTTTTTGTGCACAGATCGGGGCAAGGAGTGTTTAACGATCTGCGCAAACGAACGGCCATGGCTGAAGGCGAGGTCATATTCTTTCATCAGTATGAAAAGCCCCGCGAGGCTGAAAATTGATGTGCTGTAGCCCAGGTAGTAGTGGTTGAGAAAGAACGTGTCGCTCACAAGGGAACACATTGCAAGAATGCCACCAATTCCAAACAAAGAACCATAGAAACGGTCTTTCATTTTTGTGAGAAGAAAAAGGTAGCTCAGGAAGAAAGTCAGAAGAAACGGATACACAATTGCCGCAAAGAAAGTGAAGGGGACAGTTAAAGTCATGATCAAGAGAACGGGGGCTGCAACTGTACCCAAACGAAGTTTGTGAAAAAGCTTCTCAGCTCTGTGGGCGAGTTTGTTTGGTCTGCCCGCTATGTTGTGAAAGAAAACTTGATGGTTCGTCCACACGTAGAGTTGGGCTGCGAGATTGAGCTTATACGCAAAATCTTCATCAAGCATGACGATGGGAAGGAGGTCTGTGGAGAGAAGGTGGTGGGGAATGATGCCCACCGACGCAATGGCAAGCGCTTTGAGGCCTTTTGAGCTCGCGTTCTCGAGCTTTGAGAACCTGTAAGCGAGTGCCGCCACAATCAACGAAAGCAAAATGAAGGCTGTGTGCAGGTCGTTGAAGAATAAGTTTTGAACTTTTGCTTGCAGAATCCGCGAACCGCTATCTGTGAGAAAGGCCTCGTTGCTTCGGAATCCGGCGCGAAGGCTATGGCCCTTGGCCGTGATTTGCAGGGTGTTTTTTGGAGCAAGTAAAAAACTGGGGATGGGAATCACTCTTTTGGCAAAGATGCGCCGAGGGGCCCGAGAGTGTTTCGTTTCATCGAGAATCTCGATACCGTTGAAGTGAATTTGAAGTCCTGCCCAGTTTTGCGGAAGAATCAGTGTGTGTGATCTGGATATGTCTTCGGGCGGAAGGTCAAAGCTTTTGCTGTAGGTGAGTTCGTTCTGTGTGGCTTCCAGATCCCAGCTGGTCCAAGGCGCTTTGAGCTCGGGCACATCAAAGCTTTCTTCTCCTATCTCAACTTTCCAGTTCCCGCCCAGGCCCAGTTCGGCCGCTTCTGCGGGTGTGAAGTTGAGCTGCCAAAGCACAATGAGGCCAATGATTCTGGCCCAGCGTTTTATGGCCGTGCTCCAAACCAACCGATATTCATTGCTACTGGCACTGTTCATCACGCCGCCAAAAGGTGCTCACACATGTTTACGATTCTTTCGAGAGTTCCCGACACACGACAGTCGAGCTGGTAGAGACGCACGGGGTAGGGGTCAGATTCAAGGTATCGAAACATCTTTTGCTCGGCTGGAGTGAAACCGAGCTTTCTGCAGAGGCCGGCGGGCTCTGGCTCAGACACAGCTGTCACAAGCATGTCCACCTCATCGGCTAACATGACCTTCACGAGTTCGTTTATGAGCATTACGGGCACACGGCTCTGTTGGTACTGGGAGAGAACAGCCAT
>JANQPW010000107.1 GCA_028285285.1 Silvanigrellales bacterium | reverse complement strand
GGAGACTATTTCAATCACTGGTTGAAATTGGGTCGTGAAGTGGCTGAACCACCACGCATGTTTGTCGTGAACTGGTTCCGAAAAAATGAAGATGGTCGTTTTCTCTGGCCAGGGTTCAGCGAGAACATGCGTGTGTTGCGCTGGATCGTGGATCGGGTCCATGGCCGCAGCTCCGCTGTGGAAAGCCCATTGGGTTGGATGCCCACCTACGGCGATCTCGACTGGCGGGGCCTCGACTTTACCGAGCAAACCTTCAACACTGTGATGTCGGTTGACCGGGAAGAATGGAAGGCAGAGCTGCTTGACCAAGAAGCCCTTTTCGAGAAGCTCTACGACAAGCTCCCTCGAGAGTTTTCCCACATGCGGGAGCTCATCCTTTCTTCCCTCTGGAGATCTCCTGAAAAAACCGAGCTGGCTCCAGAGAGGTTCTAACCGAGCTCAGCAATGCTGAGCTCGAGAGGCGTTTCGAAGGCCTCCTTGAGCCGCTCTTTTTCAGTGGCAAATCGCTGCAGCTCACCTGTGAAGTTTTCACCTTTTGCGAGGGAAACTCTCAGGTGGCAGCAGTTTGCCTGATGTGTGGCTTCAACGCTCTTCACCTTTCCATTCCGGGCACTTTCGAGAAGCACCGCCAATCGAAGGAGAGCTGCGCATTGGGCGAGCCATTGTGCCTGCTTGCGCGGGAAGCCAAGAGCTCTGATCTCATCGAGTGAGGGGTTTTTTTTCCGATGAAAGCGAGTGAGCAAGGCCACACGATCCTGCTCGGCGATGGTGAACCCCTGCAACGCAGAATTGCGGATGATGTAGTGGCTGTGCTTGTGGTACCCCGCCAGCTTCACAAAGCGTCCGCATTCATGCAGATAGGCGGCACATTTGAGGCACTCTCGCCAATCGGGCGGTGCTGAGTGGAGCTCCTGCATTGCCGAAAAGAGCTTTCCGCAGAGGTTCATGATCCGGTTCGCTTGAACTGTGTCCACATGGTATTTTTCGGCGATGGCCCGAACTCCTCTCCATCTCACGTCGGTGGGTTCGCCCCGCAGCCACCCTGTGCGCCGGTCGAGTGAGTCCACCAGAAGCCCTTCTCGAAGCGCGAGCAGAGAAAGAGTCCACTGCTGCACGCCAACTTTGTCGGAGAAGGCTCGCAGAATCGCGCAACCGGCCAGGAGAATGTCGGATCTTTTGGAATCGACTTCTGGCAGAGCTTTTCTTTTTTTGGCTGTCTTTGCTGCTAAGAGAGCCTCATAGGCCCGCTCAATTTCCTCCCGAGAGAGGGTCGCTCCATGGAGGGCATCGGGAAGATCTTTGCGAAGAAGACCAACAGCAAGCTCCTTCACTGCCTTCACAGTTCCGCTTGAGCACACAAAGGTCTCGGGAGCATGCTTCGCTGTTTCGTTTGCAATGTGAGAGATCCCCCGGTTGATATGCTGCTCCAGTGCTGTCGTCTGTTCAACGCTGCGGCCGTCACCCGGAAAAAACTCTGCAGTGAGAGAAACACACCCCAGTTCGGTAGACGCGAGATAGAGGTTTTTTCCTTTGTCGGAAACCACAATTTCTGTGGAACCACCCCCGATGTCCAGCACCGCTGCGCGGCTTTCTGAAAGGGTGAGCCCAAGGTGCACACCGAGACCAATGAGCCGAGCCTCTTCAGCACCGGAAACGACTTCCACCGGCACTCCCGACGCGCGTAAAAGATCATCGCAAAAGGCGGCAGAGTTTTTGGCGCGCCGCAGGGAGTGCGTTGCCACAGCACGGATCTCTGCCCCGTAGCTCTCCGCCAGCTGTTTCATTTGACTGAGAGTACTGGTCATTCTTTTCAAGGCTGTGGGCGGAAGACGGTCGTTGGCATCAAAAGCTGCGGCCAGACGAGTTTGCTCTTTTCGGGTGTCAACTATGTGGATGTGCCCCGTTTTGTCAATATCGGCCACAACGAGGTGTGTGCTGTTGGAGCCAATGTCAATGGCAGCAATGCGCTGCAACAGAGGGCTTTGTCTCAACTTCGTTCATCCTTTCCATCCACGCCTTCGGTGTTCCGGCCCTTCGACTTCTTTCTGCGGTTGCGCACTTTTTTAAGTGACTTGGACTGTTTTGTTCTCTTTACTTTTGAAAGGGCGAGATCGTACTCCGCTCCTTTCATACCCAACTTGCGCGCCAACTCAATGAACAGAGACTGACTCCTCACCGCAGGGGAGCCACTTGCTCCCTTGTGAGCAACGGGTTTGTATGTTCCGTCTTGTTGCATGACGTAGGCGTTCTGGTTGTCGGCCAGCTGAATGTTGAGAATTTCTGTGAGCCGTTCCTTCTCATCATGCCCCTTCACAGGCCAGGCTATTTCAATGCGACGATTCAGGTTTCGTGGCATAAAGTCTGCACTGCTGAGGTAAACCCGAGGTTTGCCATTGTTGTTGAACCACATGACGCGAGCGTGCTCAAGAAAACGATCGATGATGCTGAAGACCTGAATGCGCTGGGAAACTCCCTTCACTTGGGGACGCAGCAAACACACTCCCCGAACAATAAGCGCAATCTTCACTCCTTTTTGACTCGCTGCATACAGGGCTTTGATCACGGTGCGGTCGGTCAACGAGTTCATTTTCAAAACGATTCTGCCGTTGCCGTGTTTTTCGTGGGAAAGTGTCTCTTTTTCAATTTCTCCGAGAAAGTGATCTCTCAAGTCGAAGGGAGCTGTGCGAATGGTGGAAAGCTCCGGGAGTCGCACTGCTTGAGATTTGGTGGTGCCACTGCCCAAAATGTTGAAGCCCGTGAGCAGGTTGAAAAGGTTCGCCACGTCGTTTGTGTAGCAGTCCTGGGAGCTCAGAAAGCCGATGTCAGTGTACAACTTGGCGGTGGAGTGGTTGTAGTTCCCGGTGCTGAGGTGCACGTACTTTTGCAAGCTGTCGTTTTCTCGGCGCACAATGAGGAGGCTCTTTGCGTGGGTCTTGAGGCCAACGAAACCAAACACGACGTGAGCCCCTGCGTGTTCCAAACGCTTTGACCATGTGATGTTGTTTTCTTCGTCAAAACGGGCCTTGAGCTCCACCACGACCGTGACTTGTTTGCCGGCGTCGGCCGCTCGAATCAATGACTCTATAATGGGGGAATCGCCGCCACCGCGGTAGAGCGTCATTTTGATGGCCAAAACTTGGGGATCTCGCGTGGAGCGATCCACGAAGTCGACCACGCTCACAAAACTGTCGTAGGGGTGGTGAAGCAGCACATCGCGTTCTCGCAGCACCGTGAAAACACTCTTTCCCTCTTCGAAGGCCGGATGGATTCTCGGGTTGAAAGACGGATCTTTGCATTCTGAAGAAACATCGAGACCCAGCAGTTCGCGGAAGTCAGCCAAACCCACAAATTCAGGAACCTCATAAACATCTATGGCGTCAAGCTCCAGCTCCTGCAAGAGCCGCTGCTGGATTTCTGCTGGAAGCTGAGATTCGACTTCAAGGCGAAGCACAAACTTCTGCTCACGATCCTTTAGCTCCATCTCAATGGAGCGCATGAGATCTTGCACCTCTCCCTCAAGGAGCTGGTAGTCGAGGTTGCGGGTCACACGCACCCGAAAGGCTCCCCGGACCCGTGTCCACGGAAAAAGGAGGTGGAGGTTCAGCTTGATGATCTCTTCGAGAGGAATATAGCGGCGCGACTCGGGCGGCTGTTGTTGCTCCACGGCAAAAAAGCGTGGGAGTTGTTTGGGAACCTCTACAAAAGCGAGGAGCGGTTCACCGCTTGTGGCCGATTCATCAAATTGCACAGCGAGATACAACGACAGGTTGGAAAGGTAAGGAAAGGGGTGCGCCGGATCAACGGCCATAGGGGTGAGCACGGGAAAAATCTGCTCTCGGAAAACCTCACCCAACCCCTCCCTTTCGCGGCTTGACAGCTGTTCGGCATTGCAAATGCGAATGCCCTGTTTTTTAAGGCCTGGCAAGATTCTGTCGGCCAGAATGGTGTGAGCCCGTCTGAGGTCTTCTCTCACCTTAACGGCCACAGCATCGAGGGTTTCAGCAACGCGAACATCATCTTGCAGCGACCGGCCTTGGAAACCGTGCTGATTCACTCCCTGCCGTTCGGCGAGGCGCAGGAGGCCGGTGAGGCGCACCATGAAAAATTCATCAAGGTTGGAGGAAAAAATGGAGAGAAACTTGAGCTTCTCCAAAAGAGGAGTGCTTTCGCGCTCGCTTTGGTCAAGCACACGTTCGTTGAAGCGAAGCCAGGCGATTTCCCGATTCACATAGAGTTCGGGGCTGTCGAGAGAAAGTTCTTCGAAATCCATGCAGCCCCCCTGGAAACCTGATTTGTTCGCCAAGGACTTTATCTCACAGGTCGGTGGAGCTGCAACTCAGCCTTTTCAAGAAGGTTCAGAGCTCTGTGGTTCGGGCAGATCAGCAGGTGCTGAGCTCCACTGTTTTTTTGCCCCTCTTGCCAGAAAAAACACAAGAACAGCCAACACCGCGGTCGCTAAAAAACTGGACCATCCCAGCCGAGACGCCTCACGGATGTCGGAAAATGTGGCAAGGGTTTGCCCGACCTGCCAGGCCAACAAGGTTCGCGGCAGCAACCCCACAAAAGAAATTGAGGTTGCGCGAAGGAGCGGCATTCTCACTTGAGACACCAGAATGTTGGTGAGGGCAAAAGGCATGTGGGGCGAAAGCCTCAGGCAAACGAGCATCAGGCTCAGACGGTTGCGGGGAATGCGGCTGAGCATTGAAAATGCCTGGCGCAAGCGGGGAAGTTCCAGAGGGTTGTGATCGGGAGGGAGCCGGGCCAGCAGATGCCCAAGAGCAAGGCCTGCAAAGGTGCCCCAAAACAAGGCGAGAGCAACCGTCACCAGGCTCATGAGATGGCCCTCAAAAACATAGGCCAACCACCCTGCCAAGGCAAAGGAGGGAAACACGGCCAAGGCAATGCCAAGCCCACCTATGCAAAAGGCGAGAAAGGCGATGCCAAGGCTGCTTCCCAGAGGCTGGGCAGTGAGAAGAGCGGCCAAATGTTCTGAATAGGCAAGAAGAACCCCGAGGCCAACAAGTGGCCCCAGTGTGCTGGCAGCCACCACCACAAGACCTGTTCCACCGCGCTTCCACAGCGCTCGATCGTCATTCCGTTTCAAGAGTCACACCGCCTTCGAGAAGAGGCCATCTGCTGTTGGTGGAGAGCGTGCGCATGGTGTTTTCCTTCGTGGGGGGAGAGTTTTCCTCTGTTGGAACGAGGGAAGTATAGGTGCGCTTGGGATCACTCGCAAGAAATTGCCGGGTGCCAAGAAGGGAGATTTTACCGGAGCCGTCGGCTGCGGTTTGCCGAAGTGCTCTCCACGAGACGTTTCCGAGGGGCGGGGTGGGAGTGACTTTGGATCACGAGAATTCATCGCGATGGAACGAGAAACCCGCCGCAAATGGGATTGGGGGTGGAGACTCCTCAGAGTCTTTTCTGAGACGAGTTCTTCACAGTCACGTGACCGCCTGGATTGTGCTGGGAGTCTCCCTTTGTGTGACTGGCTTGGGTTGGCACCTCTCCAACAAATTCATGTGGGAGAAGGTTCGATCACGATTCGAGTCGCGAGCGAATGAGCTGAATCGTAAAATCACTGAGCGGATGGCCGAGTATGCCCAGGTGCTCCGCAGTGGCAAAGGTCTCTTTGCCGCCAGCGAAGAGGTCTCCCGCCAGGAGTGGAAGACTTTTGTCAATGTGCTCAATGTGGAGTCAAACTATCCCGGAATTCGAGGAATTGGCTACAGCCTGCGACTGGATCCCCAGGAGCTCGATGAGCATGTGGCTGCCGTGCGTGCTGAAGGCTTTCCAAACTATGCACCTCACCCAGAAAACCCCCAAGCTGAGCTTCATTCTATTGTTTATCTCGAGCCCTTTGATGAAATGAACCAGCGCGCGTTTGGTTTCAATATGCATTCAGAAGAAACGCGTCGCGCAGCGATGAACCAAGCCCGTGACTCTGGGAAACCTCAGCTTTCAGGACGTGTGACCTTGATTCAGGAAGATGGTGAAGATGTGCAACCTGGTGTGTTGCTTTATGTTCCGGTCTATCGCAACGGAGCCGCTCTGGAGACGGTCTCGCAACGACGCGAGAATCTCGTGGGGTTTGTGTACAGTCCGTTCCGCATGGGTGACCTCCTCACTGGAATCTTGGGTGAGGCCGAGCACATGTCTTATGAGCTCTTTGATGGAAGGGGCCTGCTCTTCCGATCATCAGGTGCTACCCAGGGAGCAGCAAGAGGAAACTCGAATCCTCCGATTGAAAAGATGCTGACTCTTGAAAGGCCCTTGGAGATCAGCTCCCATGTGTGGACCCTTCGTGTTCGTGCTGATAGCGGATTTGTTACTTTGGACGAGGCGGCGCAGCCCCTTTTGGTGGCCATTGGTGGGCTCTGTGTTGATCTTCTTCTCTTTTTCATGATTGCTTCACTGGCCTCTCGTAAAGCGCAGGTGCAGCGAAAGGTGACAGTCATGACAGCAGATCTGCGACAGGCGAAAGAGCGGGCAGAAAGTGCCAATGTGGCCAAGGGAGAGTTCATGGCCAACCTCAGCCATGAAGTGCGCACACCATTGAATGGCATCATGGGAATGACAGATCTTCTGTTGGCGTCTAGCCCTGATAAAAAGTCTCAAAACTATTTGGAGATGATGCGATTTTCAGCAAACTCGCTCCTGCAGATCATCAACGGCATTCTCGACTTTTCAAAGGCGGAGGCAGGCAAGATCAAGCTTGAGGAACACCGCTACGAGCCTCGGAGTCTGGTGTCGAGAGTTGTGGGCCAGTTTTCGGCAGCAGTGGAGAACAAAGAAGTCACCTTGTCTTATGATGTTGATTCTCAGGCGCCCCAAGAAGTGTGGGGTGACTCCCTTCGCATCACTCAGGTCTTGACCAATCTGTTGGGCAATGCGCTCAAGTTCACCGAAAAAGGAAGTGTTCGTGTGAGCCTGCGCTGGAAGCCCAGCTCCGAGCTGGGGCCGGAGAGCCTGGTGTTCGCTGTTCATGACACGGGCATCGGCATTCCTTTGGCAAAACAGCGGATGATCTTTGAGCCTTTTTCCCAAGCCGACGGCTCGACCACTCGCGAGTATGGTGGAACGGGCTTGGGGCTGAGCATTTCGCGGAAGTTGATTTCCCTCATGGGGGGAGAACTCGGAGTTTCGAGTGTTGTGGGTGAGGGAAGTGAGTTTTTCTTCAGCCTTCCGCTTGTTGCTGAAGCAGAAGAGAAAAGTTTTGAAACCGAGCAAGGAGATCCAGAGAACAAAAACTGGAACATGCGTGGATTGCGGGTTTTGTTGGCCGAAGACAATCGCATCAACCAGGTGATCGCTGTGAAAATGCTCGAGCGCCAGGGGTGTGTCGTGACGCTGGCTGAAAATGGGGTTGAAGCGGTTAAAGCCTTTCAAGTGCAAGACTTCGATGTGGTGTTGCTCGATGTGCAAATGCCGAAAATGGGCGGCATTGAGGCCGCTGCGATCATTCGCTCTATTCAAGACCAACAAAAGAAGACACAGCAAGACCGTCGTGCCCGAGTGGCCCCCGTGATTGCCCTAACGGCACACGCGATGGAGGGCGATCGTGAGAACTTCCTCAGCAGTGGAATGGACGGATATGTGGCAAAGCCCATTAAGATTGATGCTCTCCAGTCTGAGTTGGATCGCCTCCTGGGTGGTTCCGCTGAACCCACTCCAGAGCCCGAGGAGGAGAGCTCCCAGCAGCCTGCCTAGAGCGCTTTTCAGAGCAGAATGCTTCCTCACTTGGAGCCGCGACTGTCGTAGCTCATGTTCACCAAGTTACGAGCTCTCTCCATGATCGAGGCACAGTTTTGGCTGACTTCCGCAAGACGCAGGGTCTTTCCGTGGCGTTGGTAGCGCTCGCGGAGGACCTCAAGGGCATTGAGACCAGAGTGGTCCATAATCTGAGAATGGCTAAAGTCCAGCACCACGGTTTTCGGGTCAGATTCGGGATCAAACAGATCGAGGAACTGTCCTGTGGATGCGAAAAACAGCGGTCCAAAGATGCTGTAAGTGATCTGATCCTCCGACTCACCGTTGCTTGGCGGAGAAACCCGGCGTGAGATCATGTGGGAGTGTTTCCAGGCGAAGTTCACTGCAGAAATCAGCACACCAATGAGCACGGCAACGGCCAAGTCTGTGAAAACCGTGACCGCAGAAACCAGAACAAGCACAAAGGCGTCGGAGCGTGGTATTTTGCGGAGGATACGAAGAGAGGACCACTCAAAAGTTCCTATGACCACCATAAACATCACTCCCACCAGTGCTGCCAGCGGAATGAGTTCGATCAAATGAGAAGCGAAAACCACAAAAATGAGGAGACTCACCGCTGCCGTCGCTCCAGAAAGGCGGCCGCGTCCTCCTGAAGAAATGTTGATCATGCTTTGGCCGATCATGGCACAACCTCCCATACCGCCAAAGAACCCTGTTGCAAGGTTAGCTGCCCCTTGTGCAACGCATTCGCGGTTGGGGCGCCCCTTCGTTTCTGTCATTTCATCGATCACACTCATGGTGAGGAGTGATTCAATAAGGCCCACAGCCGCCAAAATCGCAGAGTAAGGAAAAATGATCTGGAGTGTTTCCCAAGTGAGGGGCACCATGGGAATGTGAAACGAGGGGAAGGAACCGGCAATGCTGGTCACGTCTCCAACGGTGCGTGTTTGCAGCCCAACAGCCCCGACAAGTAAACTCACGGCTAAAATGGCAGCAAGTGATGAGGGCACCGCTTTGGTGAATCGAGGAAGGAAGTGAATGATCGCCATCGTGAGCCCAATCAGTGCCGCCATGAGGCCAAGCTCTGTGCTGGCCATCCAAGTTTTTTCTCCGTTTGGCCCAGCCACCTTGAACTGTTCCAGTTGCGCAAGAAAAATCACAATGGCAAGGCCATTCACAAAGCCCAGCATCACGGGGTGTGGCACAAGACGGATCAGTTTGCCCAGTCTGAAACCCCCGGCCAAGAGCTGGAGGAGCCCTGTGAGCACCACGGCAGCAAAAAGGTATTCCACACCATGAACCGAGACCAGAGACACCATCACCACGGCCATGGCCCCGGTTGCACCCGAAATCATTCCGGGCTTTCCGAGCAGAGAGGCAATGAGACCGACAAAAAAAGCAGCATAGAGGCCTACTGTGGGAGCGACACCTGCGACAAAAGAGAAGGCCACAGCTTCCGGTACGAGAGCGAGCGCAACGGTGAGACCTGAGAGCAGGTCTGTTTTGGTCTGACTCAGAGAAATACTTGCCATTTTTCCACCATTTTGGGGTCAACAATCGACCGGATCGAGGTCTTCGACGGAACCGGGCTAAATATTACCATATAAGCAATTTTTGACCCGGGTGTCTGTCAATCTCTTCATGGTGAAAACGAAAAAGCGCCCCACAGGTTGCCCGTGGAGCGGCTCTTCAAACAAGCATTTGCTGTTCATGAGGCCCCGATGGGGTGCCTCGTTTGTGACAAGTCGGTCAGTCGATCTGAACCAAAGAGTTCAACGAGTTGCCATTCATGACGCGCACGTGGAGCAATCCTGTTCCGTTGAAAGGCATTTCCATGGGGATGGACTCGTCAAAGTTGCGATCGGTGCGGTCGTCACAGATGGACCCTGTCACAAGAGACATAATGGGTTGCACCACGATCACGTCTCCTTGGGTGACGTTCACACGCACTTCAGAGATGACCGTGCATTCGCCATTCACTGCCTCTGGATAAACACCTTTCAAGTTGATCAGCTGGCGTTGCGAATCGGCATCCCAACCCAGGCTTGCGGTTGTCACAGGAGCATAGAGATAGTCATCTGGAGATTCTGTGGCCCGTGCATTGACCTCAAGCGCAGCCTCAGCTTGGCTGTTGTTCACTTGAATATCGAAGCTTCCTGCCTCGAGGAGTCCGAGTGCAACAGGTTTGATGTAAGGGGTCAGAACCTGAGCACAGATCTCACCTTCTTCGTACGACAGGGCTTGCGCGTCGATGGTGAAGGTGTTTCCTTGAGCACCGCGCTCTACACTGGAGTCGGCAAAGCGGTAGCACGTGTTCGGGAACTCGCCGTAGAGAATGACTTCAACTTGATCGTTGTCATCAAACCCTTCGGGAACGAACACTCTTGAAACAGGAGCGTCGACCTTAATGGGTGCGGCGAATGCAATTGATGAGGCGGCGAGTGTGGCTGCGGCAAAAAGTGTTTGTGTGGTTTTGATTTTCATGGACTCTTCTCCCAAAAAAGTAAAACAGATCCCGCCCGGACATATCATCTTGGCGAGTAACCTCGAGCCGTCTTATAGCAAGGAAGAAGGGTATGATAAAATTGACATTCTTCCGAAAGAGCAAGAATTATTCTCGGCTCTCAATCAATTCCAATGAAATACTCTAGAAAACTGCTCGCACTGACTTTTCCGGTGTGCTTATCGCTCTCCAGCCCTGTGGAAAGGAACCAGTTTCCGATCAATCGCCGCTGCAGCCCCGCAACAGGATCTCCTGCCTGCGTGGCGCCAAAAGACACAGAGGTCTTGTCACCCACACTGAAGTTGGCCGTGATGGCTCCGCTTTGAGGGTTGTAGCTGAAGCTTTCAATGGGTGTTGAAGCCAGGTAATACAGGCTGGCTAAGGTGAGAGCGCCGCTTGCCACGGCTTGCTGCGCAGCCGCGACGGAGTCGTTGGATCCTTGTGAGGAAAAATCAAGGGGACGCCCGAAAAGAAGCACTGAGTAGATCGAAGATTCCGGAAGAGCCGGTTCGCTGCTCATGCGAATGGCGGGGTGTTCGGCGGTTCCCGAAATGGCGATGGTTATTTTATACGCAGAGTAGTCTACTTTCACCAGGCCCTTCACATCCGCCACCTCATCGTCGTCTCGACTGATCGCTTCAAAGCTCACCACCCGCGCTTTTCGCCGGAAGAGTTCAATGGAAAAAGGGTTGAGGCGCACATGGTAAGAAGGTGCTTGGCTTGTTTCTGCAGAAGCGTCAAGGTCAATGGGCACCAAACCATCCACCATGTTCGAATCGAGTCTGAGGGGCTTTTGCGGGGGAGTGGTCACCCGAATGGATGTGGAGATCTGGGGTTGCTGATCCCTCAGTTTCCCTGGTGACGTGTTCCCTTCGCTCACAAAGGTCAACAGCTCATCTTCTCTAAACCGTGAGTCTTGGGCGAGCTGGGGCGGTTGCTCAATCCCCAAATCAGGAACCTGAAGCAGCACATCGCTCAGCTCAACATCAACATCCACATCGAGATGGGTGGGGGAGAGATCGGGAGAGAGGGTCGCCAGGGCCGAGCTTTTGGCGTGGACCACGAGGCTTTGCCCTGGGCCTTTGAGCTGCGTCTGAAGTTCCCCTTTGAAAGAGGCTTTTTTCGAGTTGTCGGTTTGGGCTTTTGCTCTCAGGGTGACAGGCCCTGAAAGTGTGTTGAGGCTGGCTGGAATAGCCAGAGAGGTTTCGTCAAGAAGAGCCTTCCAAGTTTGCCACTCGGGGGCCGATGCATTGAGTTCGGTCGAAATCTTCCAACTCCGGAGAAGAGCAGTGGCGTCC
>JANQPW010000092.1 GCA_028285285.1 Silvanigrellales bacterium | reverse complement strand
GACCTGGTTGTTTACGGTTTGGCCCGGGGGGAAGACGGCCTAGCCGATTCGGACCATGAGGTTGGGCTTTTCCTACCGGGGGTTTCTTCTCGTGCAGGTGAGAGCCTCGACCTTCAAACTCTGAAGCTCGGTGCCCTCGGGGAGGTTGCCGGTCGTGTTTTACTTTCAGGGGCGAGAAGCCACCAAGACGTCACAGTCAGTTTGAAGGGAGTGGGCAAACAGGTCCGCACTGATGCTGAGGGTCGCTTTCAAATTAAGGGCGTGCCTGTTGGGGTTCACCAGATTCTTGCAGAAAAGTCGGGCTTTGGAAGGGGGCGGGTCCACAATGTGGTCTTGGAGCCGAGTGGGCGTCAGATGTCTCCCGAGCTTTCTCTCTTGCGGCGCTCGCCAGGAGAGGTTTTTGCAAGTTTTCACGTCAGCGATTTTGTGGTGAACACGCCTCGGGTCGAGGTTGTTCTCGGTGCCCCTGAAGACGCCGCTTTGATGATGGTGTCTGAGACGGAGTCGTTTTTCGGTAAGCGATTTCGTCCTCTGGTGACCACGTTTGAACATGAGTTTGTGACCGAAGGAGAAAAACAACTCTTCATACGCTTGGCTGATCTCAGTGGGCAGCCACTGGAGACACTGCAAACTCGCAAGCTTGAGTTTCGTCGTTATGTTGTGGATGGGAGACCCTTTCGCCTTGTTGATGAAAACGCTCCCGCTGAATGGCCTGAGGTCCAGGTGCAGGTGGATGCTCCGATTGACGCCGTGCAAATGCGAGTCTGGGACACAGAAGGAGAGCTGGGTGAATGGCAGCCCTTGGTCTCCCCTCTCAGGGTTCCGCTTGTTCCTTCCTTTGGCGATCACCTCTTGCATGCGCAACTGCAAAATGCAGAGGGCCATGTGTCCCGCACTTTTGAGCTGACGGTTTCTGCAAACCCTGTGGAGTGGGCCCTTGATATGCCCACGGGAACTTGTGAGCCGGAGTCTCCTTGCTCAAAGGTCTCTCTTTTGGGGAGTGCCGCCACTGCTCAGGGAGCCTATGGTCTTCTTTCTCGCTCTCGCCCGGTGCTCTTTCGTGCAGACGATGTTGATGAGCGCTTGCGGGAGCTCGGATCGCCACACAATGCAGAACCCTGCCTCCACAACAGCGCGGAGCGCCCGCTTTTCGCAGCGGAGGAGAGTGGATTGCTGGGTGTTTCCTGTCTGCACTCCGGAGATGGTTCCCGCGTGTCGGGTCTCTCTCTGTTTGTGCGTGACAGCGACCTTGAACCAAAACTGCACCGGCACTGGGAAGTGGCCTTGGAGGCCGAAAGCCTGTCGCTTCATCAGATGGGCGTTTCGAGCTCAGGGCGCTTCGCCTTGGCGCTTGAGGTTTTTCAGGAGATCGACTCTCCCTTCGTGGCTGGGCAGCGACTGAGCCCCGGCACACATGTGTTTTTCTTTGACGCTCAGGGTCGACACAAGTGGCATTTGCGGTTCGGGTCGGGCGAGGTGGTGCGTCTCGGATTTTTGAACTCGGGTTCCGGAGAAAATCTACTGGCATTGTTGGCCGAGAGCGATGAAGCCGCGGGAACAGCTGCAAACGGCAACGCCGAAGTTCGCCTTAAGGCGGTGGTCTTGACGGAATCAGGCGATGTTTTTTGGGAAAAGAAGGCAGGTTGGATTCCAAAGGGTCTTTCACAGCTCGCCCATGTGGAATGGAACTCTGGGTTGAAGGGAACAGCGGCGGGGTTCTCCTTTGAGGTTTCTTCTTTGCGCCGAGAGGAAAAGGGTTTTGTGTTGCGAACGGATCGTTTTTCAACGGAGTCCCATGTTGTTGACTCCCTTGTTTTGTCTTTCGATGGTTTGCTCGATGACGTGATGGCCTTGAAGCGAAAAGGAGGATCCTTCTATTTACGCAGCCCGAGTCACCTCATGCGTCTGGACGCGACCGGCCGCCTCGTTTGGAGTCATGGTATTGGCCGTTCAGATACTCATTGGGTGGGGGAGGGCTCCACCACACACTCGGTTGAAGTGGTTTTGCCTCATACCCTCTTTAGCTTTCAAAACTCAGCCGATCGGGTCAGTGTCGTGAAGTTGCGCAGTTGGTGAAGCCTAAATTCCTGCTTCTTATTGAAATTAAAAGAGAAAAAAATGATGTTTGGCAAGAGCAGGTCTGCCGCGTAAGATCGCCCCTCTTCAAACCGCGATAAGCGTTCAATGAGGTACGGTGATGGAGTTTTTGAACAGAATGCAAAAATTGGCCCAATGGGTCCGTTCTCAGAATCTGCGAAGTCTGAGCAAGAACGTGGGGAAGTGTGCGCCCTTCGTGGGCTCGGTTTTGGTGTGTGCTTTTGTCACGCCAAAGCCAGTGGCCACCGCTTCAACGGAAACCGCTGAGGAGGGAGACTCCTCTCCGGGGGCTTCTTTTTCTTCGGGCATTCGCTCCGATCGGTTTCTGGAACAGCCAGGAGTTTGCGCCCCGGCCAGTGGGCGCGTTGTGAGCCTCCGAAACCCAACACGGTTTTCCCGGGAGCATGCCTATTTGATGCAGCAGCTGGCGCGGGTGGGCGACATCATGAGCAACGGCGAAGCCGTCTCTCAGCTTCATGACTTTGGCTTTCCGCACGTTGAGATTCTGGCCGCTCCAAAGTCGCGCTTCCATGCCGTTGTGGGGTGGAATGAGACTTCGGCCGTTGTGGCCTTTCGTGGCACACGAACCTGGCAGCAGGGGTTTAGCAACGGGGCTTTTCTTCCCAGGGCGGCAAAAACGGCTGCTCTGCCGGGGTTGATGCACAGGGGCTTTCTCGATGAATACGAGGCGGGTCGAGAGGTGCTTCTGCCGCTTCTCCAAGAGCGGTTGCCCGATTGGGGGGTGCGGGAAGTTGTGCTCGTGGGCCATAGCCGCGGGGGCGTTTTGGCCCAAATGACAGCGATGGAGTTGGCCTTGCAACAGCGTTTACAGGTGAGGGCTGTTTACACTTTTGGCCAGCCAAGGGCCGGCGACAGAGTCTTTCGCGAGGCATCTGTTCGCAGAATGGGGTCGCGGTACTTCCGTGTGGAGCATGTGGACGACCTCACTCCTCAAGTTCCTCCTTCCGCAGCTGGAGCGAGGTTTGCTGCCGATCTGGTGAGTGAGCGCCTGCCTGGGGCGCGCCGGGCTCTGCGCTCTTTGGTGCGGGAGCTGGGCTTTGCTCATACCGCTGGTCGTGCCTTTGCGCTCGATCCACAGCAAGGCACCCTGAAGAAAGTGCGCAGCAGTTTGAAACGGGAGAAGAGCGTGTACGAGAAGCTGTCGCACGTGATCCGGCTCTCGAACTATCGCAACATGTTTGAAGAGCTATCGCGCTATGGCTCTCTCCATCAGCCGGAGTCTTATCTCTGCGATCTGGCCGCTGAAATCTAGGCATTGTCGCCGGTTCGTGCTGCGGCCCTCACCCTCCACAGAAGTCGAGGTCAAGGGGTTCGAAGGTGCTTCCGTCGAAGGAAACAAACGCACCTTCACTGGTCACGTCTATGGTGAAGCTGAGCTTGGGCTCAGAGTCTGTGCTCGACGCGAAGAGTTTCCCCGTGAAGGTCCCACTGCTGGGTTCGCAGCGCTGCGGACTATCAAACACCAGGTCTTTGACTGTGGTGATGATCACAGTTCCCTCTCGGGTGAGAGAGCGAACAGTTCCCGATGTGATGGTCTTGGAGATCAGGGCCCCTAGGGCAGTGCGCCGCACTTCAATGGTGAGGGGTGTTGTGGCATCGATAGTGAGTTGTGAACTGAGCTTCAGCTCCTCTGTGGCGGCAGTTGTGCCGTTTCTCTCAGTCGTTTGTTTGGTTTTCACGTGTTCTTGGCTGATGTCGGAAGAGAGCTTTCGGCCCACGATGAAGGCAACGTTGCTTGCTTCCCCTGCGGGCAATTCACCAGGGAGTTTTACAAAAAACTCGATCTGTCGTGTTCCTTTTCGCTGATTAGAAACGCTGCGCACCACTTGTCCTTCGCGGTTGCTCGCAATGATGCTCGAATTCGTGTTCACAGTTGAGTTCACGCTCAGTTGTGCGTAGTCGGAGCGTCGAATCACAGGCGATCTCCCCCCGGCCCCGCAAGTGAGAGTTGTGCCATCTCGCTTTGTGAAGGTGTGAGTGTTTTGCACACTGCCAGTGGTTTTCACATGAAGGGCGCTTTGCCGACCTCGTGTGATCAAGCGTTGTGAGTTGCGCTCCCAACGCTCCTGGACCACGGGGCTTCCGCTGCTGGCATCGCAGGAAAAGCGTGAGTTTGAGTTCAGAGCCAGGGCGGGGGTGGTCTGGTGTGTTGCAGGGGCTTCATTGAGGAAGAACCCTTGAAGCGAAACGCTTGACGAAGAACCGAGGTCCCCCAGTGCCGCAACAGCCTCAGACACATGGCTTGAAGTTTCGAGCTTGGCGACCTCCTGAAAGCGGGCCAAAGTGTCGGTTTCCTCTTCTGGAGTTTCTCCAGGGTTACCTGTTTCGGTGCCACAGCTCACGAGCAGAAACAGCACGATGGCGAGGAGCTGCTGAAGGAGGTGTTTGCACTTATCCGTCTTTTCTCTCATGGGTTCCGGGGTTTTCATGGCTCTCACTTTGTGAAGGGAAAGAGTTGAAAGTTGAGTTGATAAATCTGATCCGGCTCGGTGCACTCGTCTGCGATGGCCAGGAGCCGTTTGCGGAACAGTTGGATCTCCGACTTCAGTTTTTGAGCTGTGGAGTCGTCAACGGCAACGGTGAGAGCACTGATATCTCGCCGTCGCGGTTTGACTGTGGTGATTGCATCTTTGGCAAGATCCATAACCTCTTTGTGGTAGTGAATCACGGCCAGGCCGAGCACCTCATC
This sequence comes from Silvanigrellales bacterium, assembly GCA_028285285.1. Lineage (GTDB taxonomy): Bacteria > Bdellovibrionota_B > Oligoflexia > Silvanigrellales > Silvanigrellaceae > JANQPW01. Next base: position 1,223 of record JANQPW010000092.1, on the reverse strand, counting down.
TCCAGTGGACACATTTTGTGAGGTCTGCACGTACATGTCTGCGTCGGCATCGAAACGGATCAAGCCGAGCTTCTCAAGTAGCTCAATGCTTTTTCGGCCTTGCTCGGGAAGCACTCGAGGCTGAATGCACTCCACGAAACTGAGATCATCTTTGCGAATGCAGCGAACCCCCACCAGCTCTCGGATCACAGGGTGGTACCATTCTGTGTAGTAGCCAAGGCGGTCTTGAGTCACAGTTTCACTGATCTGGCGACTTTTGATTTCCATGAGTTGAGCAAAGTGTTTTTCCCGATCTTCGGGCTTTCGAGCGCTGTTGTGACGTGCCAAGCAATCGAGGTAGTGACGCTCTGCGGCGGTCAGCTCAAAAGCGGTTGCAATTCGGTTGGCCGCTTTTGGGCTCAGTCGGCGCCTGCCGCGAATGATGAGGTGAAGCACGTTGGTTCTTGAAAAACCGAGGTCTTCTGCAAACTGCAGGTATGTGTAGTTCTCCACCTCAGCTTTGAGAAAGCTGTAACAGTGCTTGAGATAGAGAGCGCAGTCGAGAGTGCGGCTGGGCTTTACTTTCTCCCCGCAGTTCTTCAGTTGTTTCTTGCTTGCTGCACTCATCTTGTGTCCTTTGCTCTCTTTATACTATCGGAGCCTTTGGGAAAAAAATGAACAGATAGTGCACATTTTTCTGCATTTGTAGAGTTCAAAAAAATCTTTTTATATCAATTTTGTAAGTCTCGTTTCTCGTTTTCCTTCCTCTAAAAATGCACACCGATTTTTTTGGCTTATTCTTTAACTATCTCTTTTCAAAGAATAAAAACTCCTCCAAGAAAAAAATGTGCAAAAAAAAGAATCATTGATAGAAAGAAATCAATTCTGACATAATCAACTATCTATTTTTAATGGTTAAATAAAAAAGTTCTTATGTGCAGAAAAAAAATGCCGTTATAGAAGGTGTGACGCGGTCACGGGAACGAAAACACAAGCGCAAAGGAATCTAAAATGCACTTCAGAACCCCCACAACACTTCTCACTGCTGCCCTGTTCTCTGCAAGTTTGTCTGCGTGCGGCTCAAAGTTTGCTGAAAAAATTGAGGAAGGAAAAGAATCAGCAGACAATGTGGCATCCGCTCGAGCTTTGAGCAGCCAGGAGCAGGCGGACAGCCAAGAGCAAGCGGCTTCGCAAGTGCAAGAAGCTCTCGAAGCCCTTGCCGATGACAACCAAAGCCAGTCTCT
>JANQPW010000083.1 GCA_028285285.1 Silvanigrellales bacterium | reverse complement strand
GCTGCCCGAGCATACCACTTGGCGCTGCTCTGAGCGTTGTGATCACGAGAGAAGCCCCAGAGAGGATCACTCGCAAGGCCCATGAGGTTTTGAGCGCGGGGATCTCCTTTTTCCGCGGCAGCAGAAAGGTGACGCCGGGCGGCGGCCGGATCTTTTGCCAAAAGGTCACCAAAGAGGTGAAGCAGCCCCAGGCGGTAGTTTGCTTCAGGATCTCCTGCCGCACTTCTCTTTCGCAGCTCGGTAATTTGTCGTGAGTACACACCGGAGTCTTGTGCTTCTTGGGCCAGCGCGACTGTGGCGCTGAAGAGCGCTGTGAGCACGCTAAAAATCACAGTCATCACCAGCTTCTCTCTCCGATGATGTCTGTTTTGCTGGCTCATTTGACGCAACACAGGCTTCACACACCCTCCTTGCTCTCGGTATCGGTCGCACCTTGGGTTGGGCCGCAGCAGGAATTGCCGCCAAAGCTGTTTTTGACGGTTAAATCATCGTGTGTGGCTGCGGCGCAGCGGCACCTCAGCGTATTCGCCAGAAACGTAACTTTCTTGATGCGCTCTGAACCACGGAGAGCCAGGAACGCCCGAGGCTCCAGAAGGGAACATCATCCAGGCCTTCTCTTCACTGGGAGAAACAACCATTCGCAGCCCGGCACCATGCTTGACCTGACGATTTTTTGCGCTGAGATAACCCCTGTAACCCTGCACGCGAAGAGATGTGTTGGATCCAGATGCCGGCACGTCGGGGTAGGCAAAAACCTGGCCGAGAAGGGGAATTTGGGCAAGAGGGTGCTTGGGCCCGAAAGTATGGTGACGTCCCCATGTTTCGTTCGCCCACGAGAGTCCTTCCTGATCGTAGTGCTGTTTCAGCCCATTGGCCACCTCCACGAGTGCCGCCCCCAACACCCCCTTGCCCGAGATGGGGCTCACGCTTTGCAACAACTGAGTCCAACTGAGAAGCAAGCGGGCATTGTGTTTGCTACGCATGCGGTAAAGTTCAACAAGGTCTCGTTCCGCAATGACTTCAAAAACTCGTTCGCGCCAACGACTCAAAAGAGTCTCAAAAAGCAGCTGTTCACCGCGGCTCGCTTCAGCCCGGTAGTCCCACTGCTCGAGCCGCTCGAGAACTTCCGCTCCTTCAGCCGATAGGGCAAGACCGCCTTCAGTGACCTGTTTCTGTGAGCGAAGAAAATCAAGAATGCGGGGAAGTGATACCCGTGCCAAGTTGTCTGTGATGTCGAGCTGCATGCTTTGAAAGCTGGCCACACTGTGCCGTGGTGTTGCTTTCAGCATTTGTTTGATGCGTCCAGAACGCATTCCAAGGGCCCAGTTGGCGGAAGCCAGGGCCGGCAGAGTCTCCCATCTTTTGGAGGGGGCTTCGTTGGCATTGCCAAAGCAGCCGCTCGCAAACTCTTGAGAAAGGGCGAAGTTAGCGGCTGGCTGTGTTCCGGTCCAAATGAACTCGTTTCGAAGGGGCATGAGAACTCCACCCGGAAGGAGGGCCAGCTGAGGGGCTTGTTGGAGGAGAGCCGAAACTTCTTGCGGTGTGCTTGCGGGCAGGAGGGTGCGCAGAGCCCGTTCGGGAGACCAGTCGCGTTGCACGGCCGCACCCGCAAGACCCCAAGCGACTTCATCGTTCGCACCCACCCAGAAAGCATTGTGTGGGGGGGCGACATGATTCTTGAGAGAGTTGGAGAACTGCTTTGCGGTTTTCACCCGGCTGAGTTGAAAGAGAGTCTTGAGATGCTTGTTCCCTGGTTTCAGGGAGGCGTCGGCAAGCACCACAAACCGAGGAAGTTTTGAGGCACGTTCCTTTTTTGGAACCTCTTGAACGGGTCCAATGTGAGTTTCGGCAAAAACATGTTTGAGGTCTTCGGCTCCCTTCACACGGATGGTCTCTGTGCGCTTTTGCAGCGGTCGCCAAGAGTTTTCAAAACGGTAGGAGTCGGCCTCCTCCAAAGTATCCGCATTGAGTTGCAGCTCATAGAAGTCACTTTGATCAATTTCAGAATAGGTCAACCCCCAGGCACCACTTTGCGAAAACCCGATCACCGGAAAGGGTGCTAGGGGCACAAAGGCGCCAAC
>JANQPW010000014.1 GCA_028285285.1 Silvanigrellales bacterium | reverse complement strand
CCGTTCAAGCCGTGGAAGGTCGTTCGATTGAAACCATCGAAAGCACGAGCACCCCAGAGCTGGAGCCTATTAAGCAGGCTTGGGAAGAGGCAGATGTTCCCCAGTGCGGCTTCTGCCAACCTGGTCAAATCATGGCCGTTGCAGGCGCCCTCAGAGCCGGACAACGCTTCGAAAACGAAGCCGATGTGGCTCAGGGAATTTCAAACCTCTGCCGTTGTGGCACCTATTCGAAAATTCAAAAGGCTACACTTGCAGCCCAAGAGCGCATTGACAATGGAGGGGCCAACTGATGACCAATCTCACATCCAAACAAGAAGAGGCCACAGCTGGCCTTAACCCTCGTTTTAGCCGCCGCACGGCACTGGGCACATTGGGTGGAGCCTCGGCCCTCACCCTCGTGAGTCTTTCGGTACCAACCTCTCTCAAGGGAAAATGGGGAAGTGCTCAGGCCCAAATGGTCGACCAACTGCTCAACATGTGGGTTGAACTGGGTGCCGACAGCCGCTTTCGCATCTTTGTTCCAAAAGCTGAAATGGGTCAGGGGGTCTACACCTCTCTTGCAATGCTCATTGCGGAAGAATTGAACGCTCCCTTATCTCTGATTGACGTGGAGTTTGCCTCATCTGAGCCCGCATACACAGATCCTCGTAAGGGCCTTCAGGTCACAGGGGGCAGCACAAGTGTCAGAGGACAGTATGAGCGCATGAGAAAAGCAGGCGCCTCAGCTCGGCTGCGCATCATCAATGGTGCTGCCGCTGCGTTGAACCGCGATCCCTCAGAATTGAGTTTTGAAGAGGGCCTGGTCCGGAGCTTGACCAGCGACGAAACCTGGCAGCCAGGAGAGTTTTTAGCGGCCATCGCCGATCAAGAGGAGATCGATGATCCCCCTTTGAAAGACGAGTCGGAATTCAATTTGCTGGGGCAGGACACGAATGCCCTCGACGCACGCATGAAAATCGATGGCGAGCCCATTTTTGGCCACGATGTTGTGGTCCCCGGCATGATGTGTGCGGCTGTGCGACACTCTCCCATCTACGGCGGAGTGCTCAACAATCTCGAAGAGCTTCGGGCCAGTCGACCTGATCTGGAGATTCACCCGGTCACGGGTGGTGTGGCCGTGGTCTCAACGAGTTCCTGGCTGGCAGAACGGGCTCTCGCAGAGCTAGAGCCAACCTTCGATGTGGACCCAGATGCTGCGAGCTTCAACGACGCCGAGCTCCGTCGGCGCCTTGAGGAGTCCTTTGAAGAGAGAGGCAATGTGCTCGTCAACAACGGCAATGCCTCAAGAAGGCTCGAAGAGTTGGATCGCACCGTGAGCGCAAGCTACCATGTCCCCTTTCTTCCACACATGTGCATGGAAACCATGGTGTGCACCGCCCGGGTCGATGAAAACGGTGCCGAGCTGTGGCTACCCACTCAGTCTCTTTTGAGCACAAAAGGCGCTGTGGCCAGCGCTCTGGGCATGAGACCTAACCAGATTGTCGTCCACGCCACGCACCTCGGTGGTGGGTTTGGCCGCAAGGCTCAGTCAGACAGCGCCGTGCAGGCCGCTGAGCTCGCTCGGGCGGTTGGCGCTCCTGTGAAACTGTTGTGGAACCGAGAAGAGGACACACAGCATGACTTTTACCGGCCTGCCTTTGCAGCCCGCTTTGAAGGTGGTGTTTCTGACGATGGCCAACCCGTCGCCCTCATTGCCCACAACGCAGGACCCTCCATTTTGGCCTCTCTCGGAAGCCCCCGGCCGGGCCCTGACTTTGCGTCGATCGATGGCTTTGTGAGAACGGGTTATGAACTGCCCGACATGAAGGTCACGAACCGCAACATCAAAACTCCGGTTCCGCTTGGCTTTTGGCGCTCGGTAGGTGCCTCACAAAACGGCTTTTTTGTGGAGAGCTTCGTCGACGAAATGGCTGCTTTGGCAGAACGAGACGCTTTGGAGTTCCGCCGAGACTTTTTGATGCGAAGCAACGAGAGCCGCATGGTTCGTGTGCTCGACGCCGTGGCCGATCTCTCA
>JANQPW010000009.1 GCA_028285285.1 Silvanigrellales bacterium | reverse complement strand
ACTGCCCTGTGAACTGAGCTTGTGGAGGAGACAGTCAAAAAATGCGCACCGTTAAAACACGCCACTTACTCCTCGTGACTCTCTCCGTTCTTGCTCCCTCATGCTTCAAGCCAAAGACGGCAGAAGACACAAAAACATCCGAAGCATTTCCAACAGACGGGCCTAGCTTCAAGCCTGATAAAAACTGGTTGGCAAATTTGCAGGAGAGTCTCAAAACAAAACCGCTCTACCACTGTCGGTTTAGCCCAGAGATTGAAAGCTATGGTTACTACGATGCAAACTTCAGGGTCGAAGTTGTCGGTCGATACAGCGATGGCAGCGAAACCGTCCATTCCGTTCGTCTTTTGAACAGTGCAGACAAGGTTGTGGCCGAGGCGTCTCTGACAGACCCCGGTTTCTACGGGTGGCTGAAAGAGGAGCACCCCCACATAGAAGAGATCGAGTTTGGGGGGCGAGTCAGTCTGCCCACCAAAAAGGAGATGGGAGTGAACTACGGCGGCTATCTGTTCATCAGCTACACAGCGTGGTCTGAAGAACCTGAAAAAGCAGTACAGCAATCCCGCAACGGCTATTTAGTGTGGAAGGACACATCGAAGAGAGGAGAGCAGGCTCGCCAAAGACAAGCTGAGCACAAAACCCCTGATCCCCGTGCTGGGCATTGGCAAGGACGCCTCAACTGCAGAATCAGCGAGGGTCTCGCAAAACACTATTCGGAATTCTACGGATTCAAGGTGTTTGATCGAACGAAAAGTAAGTACCGCAGAACGAAGCCATACGAGTGAAGGATTTCGATCTTCGCTTGATGGGATTGCATGATGGGCAAAGAAAAAGCCCAACCCTCAGATCAAAGCTCCTCAAGGGCTGAGTAGAAACGTTTGAGCCGTGACATCAGCGTTCTAGCCGTAGAAGTCCCACCCAGTCTGTTCTCTTTGTAGGCATTCAAGGCCACGCTTTTGTGCTCCAGCAAATATTCTTTCACCCGCTCAACGACATGTAGTGGCGGAAAGTCATGCGCGTTTCTCTTTGTCATAAAACGAGAGAAACAGTTTGCGGCATCAACCTGGAAAGGTTTGAAATCATACTTCACATAAACACCGATCTTTTCTCCATCCGTTCCGTTTTGCTGTTGCACCAAGAACACGTTCAACAGCCTGCTCATGGTCTCTTCCAAAGAGTTTTCTGGCTCCGCCCACCGGTAAGGACCGCCGCCGTCTGCGATTCCGGTAAAACAGTGCTGAAAAGAGAGCAAGGTCGCTGCCGCGTGGTGAACAGGCTGACCCAAAGTGCCATCTTGTTCATCTTCATAGATTTCCTGCATCTCTGTTTCCCTGAGGCGAACGTCTTCCAGAATAAATCCACTCAACGACTTCACACGACTTCCTTTGGGAAAATTGACAATCACCCTTCGGGCATGCAGGGAAGGCCCCCCCATTGCCCTCAACAGGTGATAAGCCAAAAACTCTGCGTTGTTGTCATTCCTTTGAGAGCGATCACAAGGAAACACCACGTAAAAGCTTCTGGGTGTGAGGTCTTCATCTTCTGGGCTCCTCAGCTCAAGCCTCAGCTTCGGAAACTCGCACTTCCAGGAGGTACTGTTGCCAATCCTTTTAGCCTTGAAATTCAACGTTTTCGGGCTCAAGTCAAGAGAATCGATGTCTATGTCCGTTTCACTCTCCCTTCGTGTTATGTGGTTTGATCTCGGCCACTGGGTGATGGGTTTGTTCCAGGTCATCACTAACGTGTTCTGACTTTCGAAGAGCTCATGAGGCGCTATTTTGAATTGGTTCAACAACTCCAGTGGCAAACGGTGCCCTTGAGAGTCAACAGTGGGAGAAGAGACTCGCAATGAGACGAGCTCTTGATTATGCCTGCTTACGCATGACAAAATCGAAAAAATAACGAGAAAAAAAAATGAAATCAAGTACATAACGTCCCAACACCCTCCAGAGGCTCACACGATGACAACATCATATCAGTCCCAACGGTGGTCTAAAAATCTTTCAGACCGATTCAAAGGGTGTGGAAGCACGCAGAAGTGATGACTAACCCGCCTACGCAGCACTCACAATATCAGGCTTTGCACCCCAAACAACTTTAACAATTGCTTCAACGTCGGGGTCTTCAACACCATTGTCCTCAAGCGTTTCTTTGAGGAGCGAGGCGACGAGATCAAAATGCTCTGATGTGATGTTAAAACGCTCGTGGGCGACTTTGAGTTGTCGTCCTTCGTATTTCTCAGGCCCTCCGAGCACGCTACACAGGAACTTGGTTTGATGATCGATGAGCCGATCCATTTCAATTCCTTCAAAATAGACATCAAGTTCTTCAGTGGCCCCAATTTTGTCATAAAACTCATTCACAAGCTTACTCACAGTAGCAAATCCACCATATTTGTCATAAAGAGACTGATCACTCATTCTACTTCCTCCAATTGTTTAGTAAACGAACTACGCAACTTTTAAGACTTTTGGGTTGACCTGTGGAACGATGACCACAATCCTTGTTCCTGGTTTATTTTCCAAAACCTCGGCTGTTCCACCGAGCTTCTCAGCCGTGGAACGAATCACGTCCATCCCCACGCCTCGACCAGACATTTCCGTAACCTTGTTGGTCGTTGAAAGGCCAGCGTGAAAAATGAGCTGACGCTTCTCTTGATCTGACATTCTCTGGGCGGCATCGTTCTGAACAAGCCCCTGCGACACAGCTTTTGTCGCAACAGCATCAACATTCACACCCCTACCATCATCCACCAGTTCCAAGGTCAGTTCGCCGTTCTCGAGTCGAGCCCCGAGCACCAACACTGATATCTCTGGCTTGTTGAGTCGCGTGCGTTCTTCAGACGGCTCGATTCCGTGGTCAACAGAGTTTCGCACCGCATGAACAAAAGCATCGTAGAGCAAGGCCAACTTCTCACGATTGAACAAGACGGTGGAGCCCCGCAGTTCAAGGTCGACCTTCTTTCCAAGGGCTCGAGAAGCATCAAGGGCGATTCCTCGAAGTTTTGAAAAAGTTGCGCCCACCGGCATTTCTTCCAAGAGTTGCTGGTATTTGCTGCCTTCCTCAATCGACTCAAAGTGTGTGCAGAGCCTCCTGTAGTTTTTCTCGATAACGGGCAGAGTTTGAGGCAAAGCGAGGATTCCGTCGCTGGAAACCCCACTTCCATGGGTTTGAGATAGTGAGGCAAGGTCAAAGATCAGCGCAAGCTCAGAGTATGCACAGTTTCTAGGGATCTTTCGAAATTCCAACACAATTTTACAGAACGTTCGAGCCAGCCCGTTACCCGAATCGGCGAGAGCATCGTACTCGACAGATAGGTCATTGGAGGGAAGGTGTTTTCTGGCCACCGAAACACAAGCATCGAGCTCAGGTTTTGAGAACTGAGGGAACTCAAGATCGTTAGCCACATTGAACTGCGAATTCGGCGATCGAAATTGGGCCCTATCATGTCCCCGAGAGAGCATCCAAACACAAAGGTCTAGGTATTTTTGGATGGAAGGTGAAACAGCCTGGAACCTCTCCAGCCTTTCCTGATAAGAGTCGAGCCTCTCCCATTCCTTTGCAATTTCATACGTGAGACTCAGGTTACAGTCGCGAGCGCTCAAACTGAAAAGATGCACTGCCCGGGTTGACTCCTCTGGGCTGCTTGAATCCCCTTCTGTGAAAACAGAGATCACATTGCCAAAACTCTTCACAAGGCTGTCGAGATCTTCCCTTTGAATTGGCCCAACGATGTTTGGCATCAGGGTGCTCTGAATTTGACCCACAAAGTCACTGTAATCGAGACTGAATTGAGCAAAGTTGAAATCGTCTCGAATTGATGGGTTGAACAAGGCTGTGAGGTGCTTCTCGATTTTGTGAACAAGTGCAGAAACTTCTTGATTCGTATTCTGGTCGCCTTCTTCGCTCGCGTTTCTCGTGGCTGCTTTCAACGTGTGTGCCGCGCGAGAGGCCGCTTTCAGAGTGTGGGCGGCTCTCTGCAACGTGGACGCATCGGCACTTGCTTCTGAATAGCCAAGCGCCACATCAAAAGGATCAATGGAACGATCAAGTTCAAGAGCAAGCTTGTAGACCTGCTCCACCTCAAGCCTTTTAAATTCGTCTTTAATGCCAAAAATTTTCTCAGCCAGCTTCGCATATTCCTTGAGTGTTGTTTGGGCATTCTTGACATGAAGTTCTGCGCTGTTTCTCAAAGAGGTGAGAGGTTCGCTAGCATGGCCGTTTCTGAGTGAACTCAATTGCGACTCTGCCTTGTGCAGCACTCCACTCATGTGGCTCAGGCCGAAAGCCCGAGAATTGCCCTTAAGAGTGTGAATTTCTCGAAAGAGATCGTTGATCAGCTCGCTCGACGGCTCTTCAATCTTTCTAATGTTCGCAAGTGAATTTGAGAGCGTTTTGCTGGTTTTCTTGAGAAATGACTCCAAAGTCATCTTATCAAGCTTGGCTATTTCCTGAAGCAGCTCTATATTCTGATGGCTCTTTTCACGCTCAGACTGCAGGTTTCGCTTGAGTTCCTCTTCTTTTGTAACGTCTTCAACCACGAGCATCACACGGTCAACAGTATCCTCACTTCCCAAGATAGGTGTGTAAGTGATGCGAAGCTCCTGGGAGGTTCCATCTTGGTTCTCGTTTGAAACCCTGCTTGGGAACTCATCTTCCACCATTTCCCACTGAAGCTCATCTTCTCCAATGACGGCCACAAAAGCGCTTTTCAATCTGTCATAGTTCTCGTCACCTTCGTTCATCGAACGAAAGACAGAATCGAACACAGAAGATCGAATAAACTCCTCGCCGAACAATTCAGATGCAAACTTTGAAACGGGAGCTTTGACCTCCAAACTCGAACCTACAGTAAAAACTGCCTGCTTCATGTTGTCGAGCAGCTCTTGAATTTGCTTTGACTTTCTTTTGATTTCTCTGTTGTTTTTTTCGATCATTTTTGAGTGTGATGCGAGCAGAAGATCTTTCTCTTTTACCTTGGAGTAATCTAAGATCCGAACGTAGACCTGCTCTCCCTCATAGGGTTTGAACTCAAACGCAATCGGCGTCTTGCGTTTTTTGCCATCAATTTGCACGGTTTCTTCGTGCAAATAGACTCCATACTTTTGAATTCGCTCCAAGGCTTTGCTCCAATTGAAATCCTGAATTGTCTCAGGAATTGAAGCTTTGAGCTCAATATTTCCAAGCCAGGTCCTAAAAGCGGGGTTGAGGTATGTGATCGCTCCATCTTTATTTGCAACTGCGACAGGATCAAGAGCATCATCTAAACTGAACATAACCTGGTCAACCCTTTCAAAAGAGGGGTTTATCTCGAGTTTTCCACGAGATTACGTGACTTGACCTGAGGTTTGTTGTGAACTTGCACCACTCGTTTGACAGCAGGAATTTTCAATTTGATTTTGCAATTCCGATATGATCCAAAGAAACATGCGTAAACGGCCGTTTTCCCTAGATCGAGTTCGATCGTGTTTTCCGTTGAATCCGAGGGCGTCCTCTCTTTGTCCACGAAAAGAGAAGAAAAATACTCCTTGAGCCGCGGCCAATCAAAAACTTTTTTTGTCTTTATGCCCATTCTGAGTCCGTCTTCATGAAAAGGAGTAAAAAAAATGGCGTACTAATTGTCTGAATCACTCTCACATTCACTCAAAACAGCGTCGGAGATCAGTCGCGGCCCGACTCACAATCGTCGAGGGGCTGAACGATCTCCCACTCAACGGACAACGGCTTTTGAGCTATCATTCCGCTGCAGTGAACAAAAACTTCGGAGTTTTCCTTGCCATATCCAATCAAGTCAACATTGAAGGCAAGCCGTTTTTCACTAGCGTCATCTTCTGGTGTCGAAAGGTAAGCATCTCCTAAGCGGAAAACGAAATCTTCAAAATCTTCCAACCTGGCCTCTTCCGGATCGAGATTTTCGTTGGCTGACTCAAACATGAGCACTCGAAGTTGCGGGTCAACGATTTCAGCACGCGGAGTTCCACCAATGTACTCATCAAAAGCTTCTCTTGCGGACCCTGCTTCTCCATTGTCGTCCGCCGGTGCAGACACGCTTTCTCCAGCGCACCGAACAAAGGCAACAGCTGCTCCTAAAACCGCCAAGACTCCAACTGCTTTCATGAGCATTTCCTCCTGAGATTGTGTTCATGGCAAGGCATAATGCAATTTTCGTTCCAGGCAAACAAAAACCGCTCTCTCAGAGCAGGACGGCCCAGTCATCGAAGTGTGATCAACTGGTTACGCTCGATTCCTCGCGATAAACTTGGAAGTACCTGGCCGGTGATGCAGTTTACCGGCAGGAATGAAAGTGAGTCTCGTCACAATCGAGTTTGACCTTCCCTTCCTCTTTCCAGGAGATTGACTTCAGCGTCGTAGAGCTTGCCACGCTCTTTTATGTCACGCCGGAGGCCAAACCGCACGAACTTCTTGAGCCATGCCAGATCATCCGACCCAGCACCTTCCCACCCTTCTGAGAGAGACGTAACGGGCTCAAAGCCCTTTTCAAGCTGCGACCAGGCCTGATTTTGAATATCTTTCTGGTCATACACAGAAGCGAGCGCAGACGGCGGTGCAAACCCAGTCAACAGAATGTGCACAATTGTTCCCAGGGCAAAAGCATCGTTCGCGCAATTTGAGCTCCAAACCCCATCCAAGATCCGCCCCGCATATGCCTCTGGTGGAATGTAGAACTCTGTCGAAGAAAGGACCGGCTCTTCTTCGCACTTAGTGAACTGATCAAAATCAGCAATGAGCGCACGGTTCTTTGAGAAGAAAATGTTCCGCTCCAAAGAAACTGCTCAAACCTGATCAAAAATCGGGTTCAGACTTGATTCCTTAGATTTTTGCGATGTGCGCAAGGCACTTCCTCCTTCAACGAG
>JANQPW010000008.1 GCA_028285285.1 Silvanigrellales bacterium | reverse complement strand
TTTCACCCGCTCCTCCATTCTGGAGCCGTCGATCAGATCTGGGTCACCGAAAATCAGCCACCTCCCCCAGATTCTCCACAGACTGGTCTTCTTTCGCATTACAGTGCCCGTGGCCGTATTTCAAGAAACGCAATGATGAGAAAAGGAGGAAAGAGCCATGAAGTTGGCCTTGGTCTTCAGCGCGACAGTCACCATAGCGGGATGGAGTGCAACAGCATCAGCCCAAGACACCGTTGAAAGTCTGAAAGAGGAAATCATTGATCTTGCAGAGTCGTTCAAAGGGGAGGGAGATCCCGACTTTAGCAAACAAAATCAGCTCGACGTGTTGGTCGATCGCCTCCTCGAACTGGCACCTCAACCGCCCGTAGAAGAGCGGCTGCCGCTCCTCATGGGAGCCTGGTACCAGGTTTGGGGGCCTTACGACTACAGAAACAACGATCGCGGCGTGGATCCAAACGGCCCCACCGACGACATCTACCAAGTCATTTTCCCCGGCGGTTACTACTGGAATGTTTCTCCTAACTACAAAAAGGGGAATCGCGATCGGGAACGGGTGGGCCTGCTTCGTGGCGAATACACGCTGAACCCTGAAAACGACAACCTGCTCTTTGCAAAGTTCACGGCCTACCCCGGCAACCGCACGCGGCCTGAAAACATGGAGATATGGGAACTCGCCGCCCTTGCCGAAGCCAAACAGCTTCCGGATCCCATCACCATCCTTCCCAGATGGCTCGTACGGATTCTGTTTTCAGGTGGGGTGTTGCGCGAAGTTTACACCGACAACGATTTGCGCATCACATATGGATCAGACGGAGAGAGTTTTCAGCGTGAAAACATTTACGTGATGACAAAGGCGGGAGCTCTGCCTGAAGACTGACGTGCTACAATGCTCTTCTCAAAATGGGGAGGCTCAAGATGTTTAGCTGTGGCGGGATTCGCTCATTTCTGATTGCTGTGTTTCTGTTACCGCTCCTGAGTCTCTCCTGTGTGAAGCCCACACACACCACAACAAGATCCCAGAAACCCTCCCCACCCGAGACCCTTGAACAGGCTGAAGAGCTGTGCCGCGGTCAACTGCAAGAAGACTTTCCGGGTGCGGTCATGCCCCAAACCTCACCCATGGACACCGAAAAGGTCAGAGACATTGTGATCAAATGGGCTGGCCAAAGCCAGGAAAAACAACAGACTTCTCGAACAGGTGCGCTGAAACGCCAGGCCCAAAACTGCCTTGCTGTGATTTGGGCGCTGCAGAGCCTTCCAAAATGGAAACAGGAAAGCCGTTCACTGCACCAGTCAGATGTGATCACCCAAATGAGCGAACTGCTCTCCAAGGGAGAGGGGGGTTTTGACTCTGGCGCCGCCAAACAGCTCTTGTCTCAGGCCCTCAAACTGTACCGCTCCAAAGAAACTGCTCAAACCTGATCAAAAATCGGGTTCAGACTTGATTCCTTAGATTTTTGCGATGTGCGCAAGGCACTTCCTCCTTCAACGAG
>JANQPW010001046.1 GCA_028285285.1 Silvanigrellales bacterium | reverse complement strand
GCAGCATTGCCAAAAAGAAAGAGCATCACAACCAGCAGCACAAGGCTCGACAGCAGCAACACCGGAAGGTCCACATGGGCATGGGCAAAATAACGAGCCAGGTGCTTGGCATCTTGGTTGACCAATGCAATCAAATCTCCTGTGGCATACCGGGCGCGCTCTTCCGGGGCCAAATGGAGCACATGGCGGTAAGCGAAGCGCATGAGCATGGACTTGATGCGATAGGCCAAAAGCATCTCTCGCTCCACCTTGCGAGAGTGCATTCCTGAAGCGATGACATTCAAAACAGCCACAAAAATTGCTAACGGCAAAGCAATCCAAAGAGCCTCGGCAGCGGGCTGGTTCTCAAAGCTTTTCAAAATAAAAATGCTACCCAAAGCCGCTATGAGTGAGACCATCACATCGCCAAAATGGGTGATGGCCATCATCCACAGCTGGGGAGACTCGAAGGCCCCCACCGACCGAAAAACTCCCCGGCGGAGAGAGACATGAGCTTGTTCCACGCTCGGGTAGCGCTCGGAGCTTTGCAACAGCCGGTCCAGCTCCGACAAGTCGGCCAAGTCCGACTCTTGAACGGCTCGGCGCCGAGCAAGGGAAAAGAGAGGGGCCACATCTTCAAAGAAGAAACGCGAAGCCACATGTGATCTCAGGCTTTGAACCCCGTCAACAAAACTCTTGCTCAATTGAGGCACCCACCTTCTTTCGCCAGCAGGGCATCAAAAAACTCCCTGGGGTTGCCTCAAAGACTTATTTGAAAAGAGCTTCTGCATCAAGGTTGGCACCAAACTGTCTCGCCCATTCTTCCACGAGCTCTTCTCCGCCCAGAGCTGCGTCTCGCTGATGAAGCGCAGCCCGCATCCACGTGAGTGTGAGGTTTTGCCTCAGCTGCAACACCTCATCCTTCGAAGAACCCGGAGCAAACACGCGCACCGCTGTCACAAGAGATTTTGTTGCGCTTTGCAAGAGTGGGTAGAGATCTCTGATGCGGGGAGCACTGTCTTCCATTTGAGCCGTTTTCAACCACCGCTGTGGAACCCAAAAAGCGTTCACCCCGTTTTCAAAATCCAGCTCTGTGAGAGGTGTGCTTGCGAACACTGGAACTGCTGCAAACTGAGCAGCAGCATAGAGCTCTGCCAAATCAACGGTTTCCCGAAAACTCACAAACAAGTCAGCAGCTGCCAGAGCACGCGACGACGAGTCTTTGTTCATGTCTGCCACAACCAAACGCACCTGACGCGGAAA
>JANQPW010001037.1 GCA_028285285.1 Silvanigrellales bacterium | reverse complement strand
AAGGCAAGCTTTGAGAAAGACACCAGAAAGGGGTGGTCTTCAAATGTTCGTTTCAGCTGAACTGGCAGGAACTCCCAAAGGGAGCCTTCAAACTCCCCCAGCTCCGCATCTGAAGCCGCTTGAGATCTCGCGGCATCATCCCAGTTTGGGTTCACCAAAAACCTCAGCAGGGGTTTCTCTTCGGCTGGCGTCTCACGCAACCCGACCTCCGACAACGAGCGGGCCGGAGACTCGGCTCCTGAAACCGCCAAGGGAAGAGAAAAAGCACCAAAGTGGGCCAAAGGCTGCACAGCTAGAAGCACAAGCTCCACAAAAGGCAAAACCCCAACACCCAAAGCCTGCAACCGACGGTTGGGCAAAACGGCGACAGGAACGCGAACAACAAAACAAAGGCTGGCGACCACAACCCAGGAGAAAGTGGTGAGCCCAGCGGCCGCGAAAAACCCGATTTCTGAGAAAAACGCTACAAAAGTATCGGGAATGTAAATCAAGAAAACAGCCGCGCTGAAGAGAAAGACAACTCCCAAACGCACTTTTGGGCGCTGCGCTGCCTGCAGCAGCTGGTAGAATGAGACCAGAGAAGCCAGGTAACAGGCCACCGCCATGATCCAACTTTCGGGTTGGAGCAAAAGCGCCAACCGAGTCAGCCAGAACATCAAGACCGCCTGAATCAGGCGCCGGACCCACCTCCCCGACTCAATCATAGGAAGGTCCAACAAGCTCCTGAACAAGCTTATCTCGGTCAAGCCAACCTTCTTGCACCTTCACAAACAACTCCAAAAAAACCTTTTCATTCAAATAAGACTCAACAGAGGTTCTGGCTGCACTTCCAATTTCCTTGAGCTTTCGCCCACCTTTTCCAATCACCATTCCTTTGTGGGCATCTTTTGGCACGTAAATCGTTGCCATAATGTGCCGCGCTTGCTTTTTTGGCTGTTTCTCGGCCTGGGTGAGTTCCCCTTGTTCTTGGTCTCCCATTGAATCAATGGTCACAGCCGTTGAATAGGGGAGCTCCTGGCCCAGTTGTCGAAACAGCTGTTCCCGAATCAACTCTGAACACACAAAACTTGGGGAACGATCTGTGACGGTCTCACTGGCATAAAGGTGTGGACCTTCGGGCATATGTGCTGCCACAAAATCGACAAAGCCTGAGACGCTCTCCTTTTGTTTTGCAGACACTTCAAGCAACCCTGGCCATTTCAATCCGGGAAGTCGTTCCGCAAACTGTGCCTTCAGTTCTTCGCAACGTTCAGCACGTCGAGCTTTATTGAGCCTGTCTACCTTTGAGAGCACAATGAAGATCTTGCGAGAGTCATCGCCCAGAAGCCCTTTGAGATGAGCCCAGTCGCTTTCATCAGCGCCCTCGAAGCCGTCAATTAGGTAACAAATGACGTCTGCATCGCGAGCAGCGCCCCATGCCTCTTTGTTCATATAGTTTTTCAGGGGAGCACCCATTCGATGGGTTTTTGTTTGAATGCCTGGTGTGTCAAGCAAGCCTATCTGAGTCGAATCGCGGGCAATCACCCCCACAATTCGATTTCGTGTCGTTTGTGGCTTCGAGCTCACACCGGCTATTTTCAGGCCAAGACAGGAATTCATGAGTGTGCTTTTACCAGCATTGGGGCACCCAAGCAGTGCCAAGTATCCAAACCTCGTTTCCGTCATGCTCTCACATCTCCCTGACTCCAAGTTCCATTGTGCATAGCCTTAAGCACCCTTTCCGTGAGCACACCCTCATTGACCTTTTCCTGCATCAAGACAGCAACTCGTTTACTCGCTTCTCTCTTGTTTCGACCCTGAGCACGCGCGATCTCAAACTGACCCACAAACCCCGCCACAATGAAATCCGAGCGCTCGGGAGTGCTTTGCGTTCCAACAACCCTATAACTGGGAGGCACTCCAATGATCCGCTGTGTCCACTGCTGAAACCGAGTTTTGGCATCAAAATCGGAGAGAATTTTTTCTGCCAAGATCAGATCTGAGCCAAAGACCTCAAGCAACCATGACCAAGCTTTCTCTTCCCCTGCATCGATAAAAATCGCTGCCGTAACAGCTTCAAAGGAGTCTGCAAGAATCGATTGCCGTCGTTGTCCTCCAGAAGACATCTCGCCCTTGCCAAGAAGGAGCGACTTTCCCAGCCCAAGCTTTTGCGCCTTATCCGCAAGGTTTTCCGTTCCAACAATGGCGGCTCGGAGACGCGAAAGCTCTCCTTCGTCAAGGTCTCCGTGAGCTTGCATGGCTTCAATCGCAACAAAGCTTCCCAAAAGAGCGTCGCCTAAAAATTCAAGACGCTCATTACTTTGAATTTCATGGCGACGATTTTCAGGCCAGTAAACAAGTGCTGATCGGTGAATGAGAGAAACAAGCGCAACCTCTTTCGACCCATAGACATGCCCTTGAATGGCTTCCAGTGATCTCAACTTTGAGACCGCGTTCGGAAACACCTCAAGAATTTTCTTCTTGTTCAGCCTTTCCACCGAGGGTCGAATTCCCTCAAGCCTTGCTTTGAGAAACATCAATTCAGCACCTGCCCAATGAAACCGCCGCCGAGAACTTCATCTCCCTGATAAAGCACCGCAACTTGACCTGGGGTAACAGCAGCCTGTGGGCTGTTGAACACAAAGCGTGTGTTGCCCGCTTCTCGAACGAGCCTGCCGGCCGCAGCGCGTGAGCGGTAGCGAATCTTCACCTCGATTTCAGCAGTCTCATCGAAGTTCCGCACGCTATGAAAATTCTCAAAGCCGAACCCCTTCCGAAGCAAGTCTTCTTTAGGTCCCACGGTGACTCGGCCTGTTTGAGCATCAATGTGAGTCACATAAACCACTTCTCCGGCTGCGACTCCGAGCCCTTTGCGCTGACCAATGGTAAACCCGTGAATCCCGTTGTGGTCTGCCAGTTTTCGACCATCTTTGTGATAGACCTCGCCGCTGACCACCTGACCTGGGTCAGCGTGCTCCTCAACGAAGCGAGCGTAGTCATTTCCAGGAATAAAGCAGATCTCCATGCTCTCTTTCTTCTGAGCGTTCACGAGTCCGTATTTCTCGGCAAGTTCGCGAACTTCTGCCTTCCTGAGCCCACCCAATGGAAACAAGGTCCGCTTCAAACGTTCCTGCGTCATCGAGTAGAGAAAATAACTTTGATCTTTTTGCGGGTCAGCACCCCTCCTCAAACGATAGCTCCCATCGGAACTCACATCTACAAGGGCATAATGACCCGTCGCAACATATTGGCAACCCAGTCGTTTCGCACGCGCCATAAGGTGATCAAATTTCAAAAAAGTGTTGCATGCCACACAGGGATTGGGGGTGCGACCCTTGAGGTACTCCTCTGTGAAGTAATCCACAACATCTCGTCTAAAATCTTTTTCATAGTCGAGAACATAAAATGGAATCCCAAGTTTTGCGGCAACCTGACGCGCGTCTGCAACATCTTCGTGACTGCAACATGTGTCAAACTTGGCGGTGGGGTCACACCCCGCGCGCTCATTCTGAGCATAGTCCCAAAGTTGCATTGTGACACCAATAACCTCATGACCCTGTTCCAGCAGAAGAGCGGCTGCCACACTGCTGTCAACACCTCCCGACATGGCAACAAGAACACGAGAAGGCTTCGGTTCCGGGGTTTGTTTGATCTCAATTTTGTTATGAGAGGAGAGCATGGTCA
>JANQPW010001027.1 GCA_028285285.1 Silvanigrellales bacterium | reverse complement strand
GGCCATTGCAGAACAGTCCATCTGGAGAGAGCTGGCCCAGCAAGCCGCCAGGCAGCTGGCTGCTTTGCTCAAGGAGCTCACTGCGGCTCGACAAGCAGCGGGCAACGCAGAGCCTTTCACAGAGATTCGACTTGTGGGCTTTGGTCATGGAGCACAAATTGCGCTGTATGTTGCCTGGAGATTTGCACGAGTGGGGCTGTTTCCAGGCGCCCTCCGCCTGGAGCTGCTCAAACCCTACTCCACGGCAAAATCACTGGTTCCCCTTGACGCCCAAGTGTCCGAGATTCGCGTTCAAGCGAAACCCATCACTGAGGTCATGAATCTGCTCTTGCAGGATTACGCAGCACTCAGTGGCCAGATTCCCGTGGTCTATGAAGCGGGCCTGCCCAGCTCTGTCACGGCGAACCCCACGCGGGCGTCTCATCTCCAGCGCATGGCCAAAGACTGGGTTGGAACACCCTCAAAGCAGATCCATGGCCTGCGCGATGCCTACTTCAATTCTATTTCAAGCACCGCTCCGCGCTTTCTTAGGGAAGATGGGGCCACCGCCGAAGCCTTTTCAGCCCAGTTTCCCAGTGAAGATCTCCGTGACGCATCCGTTTTTCCAAGCCCTAGAGAAGGGCTCCAAGTGGCGGGCCAAAAAACCCTCAACTTGCAAGACGATAGCTTCACTTTGCCCGAGCTTGTCGGAACAAAACCACAGCCTGCCAGCCAACCCTACAACTGGCCGCCCTGCACCCAGGAAGGACTTGAAAAGCTGACCGTAGACGAAAAGATCAAGCTGGCAGTGGAGGTTTCCAAACTGCTCAAGCCCTTTTTGCAAGCGAGCGATCCAGCGCGAAGGCTGGCCGCAGCACTTCAGCTGGCCCTCACCATCACCCAAGACTCATCGCACGACTTCGATTCCTGGAAAAGCTGCTACCGAAGGCTTCTCATCACGCTTCACCCCGACCATCTCAAAGCAGGCAAAAAAGTCGAAGGCCTCCTCCAACCCCTTTCCGAAATTCACGAAACACTGCGCTTGGAAAGGAACAGAAAAGCTAAAACCAAATAATATCATATCCTTTCTTTCAGACTTCTTTCCATTTTCTCAATTTCAGAAGCATCGCTCCGATATTCCCCTCGCGGCCCGAGTCATAGAGGAGATCAAAATGGCACGCCAAAAAAATTTCCTGCTCCCCATTAGCCTGGTGGGCATAACCCTGAGCTCCTGTGGTGACAACGACGACTTTGCTGCTGCACCCACAGAACTCAGCACCGTTGAACCGGTGGCAGTGGCTGTGGAAAGGGAACCAGCCCGACAGCCTCCCGAACCCCCTCCCCAAGCCGCAGATGCCACTGCAGAGGAACCAGCAGAAGAGACTCCTCCTGAAGAACCAACGGTAGAATTGCCACCTGCCACTTGCGACAACACCACCCCCACCTCTCGTCAGGTGCAGATCGTGTTTGAGGAAAATCTCGAGGGTTGCTTTTGGGGAGAACAAGGAAACCTAGACCCCGTGGATGGGATCATCACCGCCCGGCTTGAAGAAACAAAGGAGCTTTCGTTGCAGCCTGGAGAGACTCTCTGTTCACTGTCGGTCTCAGCCCAAGAAGACTTCCTGATTTTCGACGACGAGCTCTTTTTGACCCTGAACGATGCCGTGATGCTTTCGAGCTATGACTACTCGGATCGTTTCAACTCAGAAAATGGCCTGTTTATCTACAATTGGAACCAACTCACACAAGCCTACAACCCAGGACCAAACGATGACCCCAACCCCTATTGCCTCGGCGAAGCTGACGCTCAGGGCTCCTCGTGCAACGTTCCCCAAACCACCACTGTGGGGCGTTTTTCCATGAGCATTGGCGGTGACGCAGCGGCTCGCCTCGCCACACGCGTGAAAGAGCAAGAGCGGGCCACTCTGGGGCTCATCATTTCCGGAGATGACGAAGACACAGACTGCAAGCACTCGAAGATCACTTTGAACGTGACGCTGGAGACTGTCTCAAACTGAGACGAGCAAAAGTGCATCACTCCATTAAGAGCGCTGGCAGTTCGGCTGAAAAGACGCGAAACCTGAGATGATTTTTTACCCGGCGCACAAGAATCTTTTTCTTCTAATATCTTGAGATCACTAAAATAAAAAGGCTAATTAAACGAAATGTTTATGTTTCTAGCAATTTAGCCGATTCACAAAAAAAGGAGTGCTTTGCTTGGCATTCTAAAAAGGGGAGACAAATGCCGTATAGAACCAACAATCGAACACGAGGTGCTCGGCAACCTTGGTGCGTTTGTCTCTTCGCATTGGGTGCAGCGTTTTTCACACTTGCAGCCTGTTCGCAAGGTTCAAAGCTCTCAAGCTCCGGCAGTGTCTCTGTAGTGAAAAAGAAGGTCAATCAGAACGAGCAAAAGGAAGCAGCAAAGGCCTCTATCAACACTGAAATCGTCACCGAAGAACAGGCTGTTGCTCTTCGCGAAGAAATCGACAAAATCAACTTTCCAGAAGCGAGCACCCCTCTCGAGAACTCTCAGCAAATCGTCGACACCATAGTCGAGGCAGGGAGAAAGCTCGAACTGAGCGATGATCAGATTGCTCGGCTCACAAAAGAATTGAACACTAGCCTCACTCCTCTGGTGCTGGAACAGTCGGGAGGTGATGGTGTTGACCTCGATCAGGTCATGCTGTCGGTGGTGAAAGGAACTCTGAAAACCCTAGCGAGCTCCGGTGTTTCATTTATCAACAGCATGAATTCCATTTCGGAGTTCATCAGAAGTCATGACCAAGCAGGCTCTCTGAGTTCAGAGCAGATTGGTTCCACGGTGTGCGGTCACTTCCCCGGCGAATGCAGCCTCATGAGCGAGGCCGAAAGAAACAGCCTGTTTCAAGCTCTGGTTCATGGCGCCGAGATAACGCTTCCCGTCTCATTACAGGTGCCACAGGTTGTCGCGCAGGAGCCGAAAGCACCACTGAGCACGGAAGAGCTCCCTCTCGAAGGAATAGCTCGCTTTCAGAGCGCTTTCCTGGCCAGTGGCGACGATCTTCCGGCATGCGACGAGACCAATCAAAAGCAAATGATCTTCAACGCCGCCGCTGGAGAGTTTCAGCACTGCTCTGAGAACGGTTGGACGGCCATTGACCTGGACACTCTCGTCACACACCCCGAGGTGCCTGCAGATGTGAAGTGGGACGGCAGCAGCACTGGCCTCAATGCTCTTCTCGGAAGAATGAGCTTGGGCCTTGGCAGCGCAGCGCTGCTCGACTCCGGCACGGCTCCGCTGAATCTGGTTCAGCTTGACGCAAGCGGCAAGCTGCCAGCAGTCGATGGTTCTGCTCTCACCAATTTGCCACAGCAAGATCCCGGCCTCGGAGGAGACCTCAGTGGCACAACGAGTGCAGCCACGGTGACCACCGTCGGCGGAGTTTCAGCGGGAGACATGGCCACGGCCGCGAATCTGGCAAATGCCGCTACAAACGCCAACACCACAGACACAATTGTGAAAAGAGACGGCAGCGGCAACTTCACTGCCAGCACCATCACCGCCACAGCCTTTGTGGGAGATGGCTCAGGTCTCACGAACATTCCGGCTTCAAACCCCAACGCGGGAGGTGACCTTTCGGGCACGATTTCTTCCGCCACTGTTGATCAACTCGGTGGGGTCACTGGTGCCAATGTGGCTGC
>JANQPW010001021.1 GCA_028285285.1 Silvanigrellales bacterium | reverse complement strand
GGAGAGCGTCATGCTCCATCGTTTTTCCTTCCCCACAGACATCCGTGTGGGGCCACACGTGAGTCACAAACTAACTGAAGCCCTGACAGATCTGAGTGTTGAGAACCCTCTCGTGGTCACAGACAGCGGCTTTGCTTCTCTCGAGGTTTTCGGTGACTTTCTCAAACGGTTGCGTTCCGATAGCATCAAATTCGAAGTTTTCAGCGGCACACAGGGTAACCCCTGCTTGTCTCATGTGAACGCCGGCCGCGACGCCTACAGAACGGGAAAACACGACAGCATTGTTGCCATAGGGGGAGGGGCTGCGCTCGATGTGGGCAAGGCAATTGGTGTTGCTGCCACACAAACCCACAGCCTCTTTGAATATGTTGATGAACCCGGCGCACGGGCAATTGAAGGGGAGCTTCCTCCCGTGGTTGCTTTGCCCACAACCGCCGGAACAGGCAGCGAAGTGGGGCGCAGCTCAGTGGTTTCAACCGATGACACCCACGAAAAAAAGATCATTTTCTCCCCGAAAATGATGCCCCGAATTGTGCTTGTCGACCCGCATCTCACGGTTGGCCTCCCTGCTGCCGTTACAGCTGCAACCGGCTTTGATGCCCTCACTCACAACCTCGAAGCCTACCTAACCCCGGCCTACAACCCGATGTGCTCCGGCATTGCGCTGGAAGGTCTGAGTATGGTCTTTAACAACATTGCAACTGCTACAGAAAAACCGACCGATATTGCCGCTCGCACAGAAATGTTGATGGCCTCACTTATGGGAGCCGTGGCCTTTCAAAAAGGGCTCGGACTCACCCACAGCTATGCTCATGCCCTTTCAACGGTGAAAGATCTCCACCATGGACTTGCCAATGCGATCATGGTGGACCATGTCATGGAGTACTACCTCGAGGCTTGCCCAGAAAAGTGGTCAACCGTCGAGGCACGACTGGGTCTGCGACCGCCTTCCTCTGCTCAAGCTGAGCGCCCAGGAACAGAATTTCTGAGACATTTAGCACAGTTGAAAAAGAGACTGGGTATTCCCGCGGGGTTGGCTCACTTGTCACTCACAGAAAATGAAAAATCATCTATCTGCCGTTACACTCTTCTGGACGTGTGTCACCCTTCTGGCCCCCGAGCAGCCGAGCCGGAATCAGTCAAAACCCTTCTTGATAAGGTCTGTCAACTATGAGCGCACTCCGAATCCACAACCCGGCAACGGGAGAGCTCATTGAGAGCCTCATCGCCGACACGGCCGACAGCGTGGGCGACAAGTTCAAAGAGTCTCAGCAGGAACAGCGGTCTTGGGAACACACTCCCCTCGAAGAGCGCAGCGCTGCCATCGAGCGTTTCATTTCTTTGCTCAGAAGCCACCAAGAAGATCTGGCTCGGGTCCTCACCGAGGAAATGGGAAAACCCCTTCACGAAAGCCGCTCAGAGTTAGCAGCGGTGTGCGAACGAGTGCAGTATTTTATCGATGCCATGCCCGATGAGTTGCAACCCCGCATTGAAAAAGACAATGGCAAAGTGCGTGAAGAGGTGCGCTCCGAAGCACTCGGTGTGGTAGGGGTGATTTCGGCGTGGAACTTTCCCTGGTTCGTGGGTGCCAACGCCCTGATTCCTGCCCTTCTGGGGGGGAACGCCGTGCTTTATAAACCTTCCGAATATGCCACTCGCACCGGTCTTCGCTTTGTGAACCTTTTGGTGGAAGCAGGTGTGCCACATGGGGTCATACAACACCTCATTGGCTATGGTGAAGTGGGCGAGGAACTTTGCAAACAACCTCTCGACGCCCTGTGCTTCACAGGCTCCCTGGCCACAGGACGACACATTGCGAGAAGCCTCGCAGAACACAACCCTTTTTGTCGCAGTCAGTTTGAACTGGGAGGTAAAGACGGGGTTTACGTGTGTGACGACGTGAATGTGCAACAGGCAGCTTCCAGCCTCGCCTCAGGCGCTTTCTACAACGCCGGCCAGAGCTGTTGTTCCGTTGAGCGCATCTTCGTTGAAAAGGGAATCGCCGAAGAGTTTGAAGACGCCTTTGTGGCCAAAGCTCGCGAGTTGCGTTGTGGACACCCCAATGAGGCCGACACCGACGTGGCACCGCTCGCACGCCCTGGCCATCTCGAGTACCTTCTGGAGCTGATCTCCGATGCCAACCAAAAAGGAGCACGAGTGTTGTGTGGAGGCTCACCAGTGCAGCCCGAAGGGTTGCACCCCATTCTCCGACCCACAGTGATCACAGACACGCATGAAGGTATGCGTTTGGCGCGTGAAGAAATCTTTGGCCCTATGGTCACCCTGCAAGTCGTTGATGACGACGAAGAGGCGATCTCGGAGCTGAACCGAAGTGAGTTTGGACTCACAGCGGGAGTTTATTCAGAAGCCCACGAACGCGCAGAGCACATCCTTTCTCAAGTGCGCTCTGGTAGCGCCTACTGGAATGCCTGTGACCGGGTCAGTCCAAGATTGCCATGGACCGCTCGCGGGCTCTCGGGCTCTGGATACACGCTTGGGCTTGAAGGAATTCGCAACATGTTGTTCCGGAGATCGTGGCACTTTGTCCACCCTGAATGAATGAGGTGAAAACTTGAATTTTCGCAGAGTTTCTCAATCCAAGCTTGTTGCCGGGGCACTGACCGCCATTCCTGTTCTCGCGACTCTCTTGGGCGGGGCGTGTGTGAAGCGCTTTGACGAGTCGAACCCCACTCAGGTGAGTCAACAAGGCTCCGACACCAGCTCTCTCTGGGAGAGTTGTGGAGAGGCGAATTGGGGCTATCAGGGCTTGTGGGGTAAGGTGTTTCGGGCG
>JANQPW010001020.1 GCA_028285285.1 Silvanigrellales bacterium | reverse complement strand
TGGTGCTGCTGGTGCTGCTGGTGCTGCTGGTGTGGCTGGCGCTGCGGGTGTCTCCGAAGCTGGCGCTGCGGGTGTCTCCGAAGCTGGCGCTGCGGGTGTCTCCGGTGCACCGGAGGCCGAAGGTGCTGGTGCCGGCTCTGCGTCAGGAGCTGCCGAGGCTCCGTCGGTGGAACCTTGTTGTGCTTCAGCCGCTTCGGTAACATCACCTTCGGTTGTTTCACTCTGACCAAGGGCTAGATGAGGCGAGAGAACCACACAAAGCAAACCAAGTTCAAAGACAACACGCTTCCATCTCATCTTTCTCATCACGACCTCAGCGTCAGTAGTCCACAATTTCAAACTGCAGTTCTTTTCTCACAACAGTTGCCTCTCCACCCGACTGTGCCGCCTCACACTCCATCTCCAAAACGGCGTCTATCGCAATTTGATCGATGTCATAGCCTGTTCCTTTCACAAGCCGAGGCTGCCGCACCTGTCCATTCTCATCGACCAGCACCTCAATCACAAGGCTTCCACTCGAAAGCCCCGCATTGAGCGCATCCTCCGTAAGCTCCAGCTCTGGAAGTGCACCCGAACAATCCGCTGCCGTGTCTGCAAAAGCCTCCTCCACGGCAATGGCATCATAATCCACCACATCCGGATTTGTGCCAGGGGCAACAGGTGGAGGGGGAGGTTCATCGCCCTTCGAAGGATCAACGGCAATTTCAGCGGTGTTGCCTAAGGCAACAGCAGGAGCCGTGCTGCTCTTGGAAGGATCCAAAGATGTGGAGTCGGAGAGCCCCCCGCGAAGCTCAGGAGGCTCCACAGGCTGTTCCTCAGGTTTGATGCGCGCATCTTCGCGGGCCCGCGCTTGTCGGGTTTTTTCCGGAGGTTTCTCTTCCTTCTTAGGCTCCTTTTTCGGCACAGGAGTGGGCTTGGGCTTTGGAGTTGGTTTTGGCGTCGGCTTTGGAGTTGGTTTTGGCGTCGGAACGGGGGTGGGCTCCGGTTTTGGCTCTGGTTCTTCCGGTGGCTCCACAAAAGAAACACGCGCAGTCTGAGCCTCTTTGTTGGGCGGGGAGATGCTTTGGGCAACTCCCAACGCCACCGCAGCGGCCACGTGACACAGCATGCTCGCCAGCAGCAGAAGAGCCAAGTTGCGGGTTCCCGATCTGCCACCTGCAGCAGCGCCCACCAGGCGTGCTAAGCGATCCGTGTCTGTGTTCCCTTCGGAGCCCGTCTGCTCTTCGTCGGGCTCCTGATAGTATTTGATGGGCATTCTCACAGACCTCTGGAAATCGTTTTGGGCAGCGACTCCCGATTGTAGCCTTCACAGAGACTTCCCACAAAACCAACTGTCAGAACCGACCAAACATTAACACTCTCAAACTTGCAATTTGCCACACCGCTGGGCAAAATGAAGTGTTCCAAGACAATAAACCCATCTGGGGTGGAGGTGATTTTGAAAGGCCCACTCAAGCACCGGTGGCTTTCCCTAGCGACAATTTTTTGGACTGGAATGGCCATCAGTTTGCCCTGGCCTGGACAGGCACCCTTGGCCTATGACGGCATCTTGGTTTCAGACCTTCCCGCTGGTGGCGATGTGACTGTTCCAGGACAGTACCCCATTCGCATTCCACCCCGCACAGAGGTCTTGCTTTCAGGAATGGAAACACCTCAGAGCATCACTTTTATCAACAAGGGAAAAAGTCGCTCTCAAGTGCAGATTTTTGCACAACACGAGAAGAAAAAACGGACCATCACCATCCAACCCGGCACAAGTGTTGTTTACAACTTCAAGTGGCGCAAGCCCATTCGGCTGAAGGTTCTCGCTGGAAGGGTGGATGCACTCAGTCTCTCACCTGTCAAAATCCAACGCTGATAAGTAAACTCTGAACGCCTTTGTTTCGCAGGCGTCACGAAACCCTGCATCTCGCTGAAGGCGATCAGAAAGCGCTTGCAGACACACCACTTCACGTTCAACACTGCGGCACGAAAGCACCACATCGCAGCCGGCCTCCAGGGCTTTTAAACTGGCCTCAGCCAAATAGGCATCGTTGGAGGTTTTGGGCTGATCTGCGCACGCTCCCACCTCAGCGTCAATAGCTGCCTGAAGGCCCCGCTCCTCACCCAACCACTGCGCAATAGCATTCATGCGGAGATCATCACTGATCACGAGGCCTTCGTGCCTCAAACGCTTCCGGAGGGTCCCTTCAATCAAGGGTTTCGAAAAGGTGGCAGGAACTCCGGGATCAACGCTCTCAAACACCACATGGCAGGTCATCACTGCAGGAACATATATGGAGGTGATCAGTTCGGCAAAAACTTTCCATTCCCGATCGACCAGCACGTCTTCACGAAGATCGGTGTGAGCCAGCTGCAGATGAGTGTCTTCCTTAGTAAATCCATGACCTGGAAAGTGCTTTAAAACGGGGCAGACACCCAATTCCTGCAGGGTCAGAGCAACGAGCCGAGCCTTCTCAACAACCAACTCCACATTGGCCCCAAAAGAGCGATCACCAATCACCCGATTTTCAGGCTCAACCAAAAGGTCACAAACCGGTGCGTAAATCATGTTGACACCGACAGCCTTCGCAACACCCGCCTGCAGGATCACTTGAGAAGCGAGATCTTCATCGGAGGTGGTGGCCATCTGCGCCATTGAAGGAAGTTTAGGAAAAGGTCTCGGGAGCCGAGAAACCCGCCCCCCTTCTTCATCAATGGCCATAAAGCCGGTAGGCAGAACCGAGGGTCTTCCTGACTGAACTGCCGCCCGCACCGCAGAAACAGTTTGGCGCGCTTGCACCAACGTGGGAAAGCTGCGAGCAAAAAAAGAAACACCCCAAGGAGCATACTGTCGCAGGAGGGACTCTTCTCTCTTCGTGAGCCCGCTCCCCCGCAGGGAGGGCCAAACAAAAAAACCAGCCTGACGATCGGCCGACAAACCCTTCCAGAGTTCTGCAAATTCCTTTCTGGAAATTTTACTGGCCATGTGTCACATTCCCCTCTTTCCATCATCACACAAAAAAACGAGGGACGCGACCGTGACAGAAGCAGTTCTCGCTATCGATCAAGGAACAACCGCCACCACAGTTGTGCTGTTTGACCCAAGAAACTGGAAAGTGATCGCAAAAGCTTCCGAAACCTTCCCGCAAATCTACCCACAGTCGGGGTGGGTCGAACACAAACCAGAGGCCATTTGGACGAGTGTGCTGCAAGCCCTCGAAAAAGTCCTCAAAACCAAACCGGAAAAAACCGTTGTGAGCTGCATTGGCATCACCAACCAACGAGAAACTGTCGTGTGCTTCAACCGAAAAACCGGCGAAGCGTATGGCAATGCCATCGTGTGGCAAGACCGCCGCACGGCTCAGCGCTGCCAGCGACTGCGCCAGAACGACTCCAGCCATGAGACTCTGCGGAGGAAAACCGGATTGGTCGCAGATCCCTATTTTTCGGCCACGAAAATGGAATGGATGATGCAAAACTGGGAGCATGTGGGCCAGGCTGTCCAGCGCGAAGAAGCCGTTTTCGGAACCATCGACACCTACCTCTTGGCAAGGCTCAGCAGCCAAAAGTCGATTGCCACAGAGGCGAGCAACGCCTGCCGCACGCTCCTTTTTTCACTTGACGCTCTCGACTTCGATGCCGATCTCCTCGAAGAGTTTGGCATTCCGAGGCATGCATTGCCCGAGCTTCTTCCCTCTCGTGGCACTTTCGGAACAACCTCAGGGGTTCCTGGTATTGCCGATGGCACTCCTATTTTGGCAATGTTGGGAGACCAGCAAGCAGCCCTCTACGGCCAGGGGGCTCATGGTGCTGGTGAAGCGAAAGTCACGTTTGGCACCGGTGCCTTTCTTCTTATGAACACCGGCGAAAGGCGTGTAGAAGCGTCAGCCAACAGCGGCCTGCTCTCAAGCGTGGCAGTGGGCCAAGGAAAAGAAACAACTTACTGCTTGGAAGGAGCCTGTTTCATTGCGGGTGCTGCGGTTCAGTTTGTGCGAGACGAACTCGGTTTTTTTGCCGACGCCGCGGAATCCGAAGCTTGCGCCCTTTCAGAACCTCAGGACCCCAACATTTTATTTGTTCCCTCCCTAGCCGGCCTTGCAGCTCCTCACTGGAACCCCCATGCAAAGGGAGTACTTTTTGGGTTGAGCCGTGGCAGCAGCCGGGCACAAATCACTCGCGCGGTTTTGGAAAGCATCGCTTTGCAAAACGTTCCCTTTGTCAAGGCCATGCAACAGGAGTCGGGCCTTGAACTCGCCTGGCTCGGAGTTGATGGGGGTGCAGCTGCAAACAACTACCTCGTTCAGTTTCAAGCCGATGTGTTGCAATGCGAGCTGCTTCGCCCCGAACAGCTTGAAGCGACTTCCCTCGGAGTGGCTCAAGCGGCCTGGCACGAGCACACTCTGATGAGCTCACCTCGCGCCTCTTCTCTCCCAGACAAGACCGACTCACCCAAGGAAATTTTTCGACCGAAAACCACAACCCAAGAAGCAAGAGAGTGCTTCCACAGGTGGCAGCGTGCCGCAGATGCTGTGAATGCCTTTTACGGGAGCTAGGGGATCTCGGGTTTATTCATCAATAATATGAAGAATATACCGCTTGTTGAGCTTGGCCGCACCACAATTGAGGATGGTGCGGATTGCGTCGGCGGTGCGGCCATTGCGGCCAATCACCTTACCCACGTCTTCTTTGGCAACTTTCAACTCAATCACATTCGTCTGGTTGCCTGTGATCTCATTGATTTCAACATCGTCCACCTGATCCACAAGCGACCGAGCCACAAAATCAATGAGTTCCTTCATGGATTCTGCACCTGATGACATGGACATCCACCTCCGTTCAAACACATCAACTGCCATAGTGTCCGTATCAAGAATGCTGACTGTTCAGCGAGATCTTCTTGCAGTCTAAACGCCACTGCGGCCTTCATGCAACCACGCGAGTGACCACTTTGGTCAAAATTCATATCCTCTGCCAACAATTTCGGACATTCACGGTGAAAAACCCGACCCTTCCGGCAAAGAATGCCTCAAGTTCCCCCCCGGCGTCACGATACACCCCAAGGAGGTGCAGTTGTGGCAGATTCTTTTCAACTCAAAAATGGATCGCTGTTTGTCGTGGCAGAAGCTGTGGCTGGAGTCTACAACGCAGAACAGTTGAAGGTTCTCGCAGAGATATCTGATTCAGAGTCGGCCATCCTCAAGGCCACCGAAGACCAAACCATCGGCTTCGTGGTTTCTGAAGACAAGCTCGGGGGAGTCGAAGAACGCTTGCGCGAAAGCGGCCTCATTCCCAAGCACTACCGAAGACAGCAGACTCCCACACCGCGCGCTTGCCTGGGAGAACTGTGCCCCCATTTTGAGCAAGATGCCTTGGGGGACGCTCTCG
>JANQPW010001016.1 GCA_028285285.1 Silvanigrellales bacterium | reverse complement strand
TGGCAAACGCCGATGCTTACCAGCTGATTTTCCGTCCGGGCTTTTCCGGAGCGAAGACAGTTACGAACATCTCGGGCCGCGGCGTGGGCATGGACGTGGTGCGTCAAGCCATTGAAAACATCGGTGGTCACATCGATATCGAATCAACCGTGGGAAGTGGAACAACCTTCTCCCTCCGGCTTCCGCTTTCTCACTCCATTGTGGACTGCCTAGAATTCATGGTCGGCGGGCAAAAATATGCCATTCAACAGGTGAATGTGGAAGAGGTTTTCTCTTCTGAATCACAAACCGTTCGCGAAGGTCTGCGGCAAATCAACGACCAAAGCCAAGTGTTGAACATCCGAAATGTTCCTGTACCTGTTTTGCCCCTCACCCAAGTGTTTGACACAACCTACCAAGGAACCGATGGCGAGGTTCACTACATTCTCGCAAAACACGGTGATGCCCGTTTCTGCGTTTCGGTCGACAGCATCGTCGGCCCCTGCAGCCTTGTGACCCAGCCCCTTCCCAACGTTTTTGCGGCCGATGCCCCCTTTTCAGGAGTGGCCAATCGCGGAGATGGGAGCCTGTTGTTTCAGCTCGACCTAGCCAAGTTGGCAGCAACCGTTGAAGCGCGCGACCTCGAAAGCAAACGCATCAAGAAGAAAGCGGCTGGCCAAGGCACTTCCTCAGATCTCAGGCGTGTCTCACAAAAAATCATTGTGTTTGAGGCGCATGAAAGGCTAACGCTGCCCGTGCATGCGGCCAACCAAATCGTGACCATTCCAAGCTCCGAAGTGCACGACGTGAATGGGCGCTGTTTCTTCACTCTAGACGGCGCCTCCGTGCCCATGATTTGGGTGGAGGAAACCCTCCTGAGCAAGCCGCGCATCACAGCCGATCCCTACACCGTCATGGTGTACAGCATCGACGGTAAGACCTTTGGTATGTCTCTGGGCAATTTCAATGGAATTTACCGAATGCCCGCCGAGTTTGACGACGCCCTTCAGTCAGAAGGTGTCATGGGCTCAACCGTCTTTGAAAACGAAACCTATCTCATGTTGGACATGCACGTTCTGACGGCAAAGGCCTTTCCCCATTCTATTCGCCGCTCGGCCGATAAAAAACGCATTCGCAATGTTCTGATTGCCGAAGATGACTCGTTTTTTCGCGGACAAATCGTGTCTTATCTCAAGGCAAATGACTACGTTGTGACAGATTTCCCCGATGGCCTTGAGGCCAAAAACGCTCTTGAAGACCCTGATTTTGCAGCAGGTATTGATGCCATTGTTTCAGATATTGAAATGCCGCGCATGGATGGAATCGCGCTGCTGCGCTTCATCAAGTCAACGGAACACCTTCAGGCGCTACCTGTTGTCATGCTTTCGGCGATCACCACCCGAGAGGTCGTGCTGAAAGTGATGAAAGCAGGTGCTGCGGCCTATGTTACGAAAATGCACAACAATCAGGTCATTCAAGAGCTGAAAAAAATCGACTCTGGAATGCGCAGCAACACCCTCACCGCAGCACCAACGGAATACGCGACTGATCGACAGGTGCAAACTCTCAAGACGGACCGCATTGTGACCTTTCGCCTGAGCGGCAGCCTCTTTGCACTCAACATGACGAGCATCAAAGAGGTTTCCAAGCTCACTCAAACGGCGCGAATGAATGGTTTTCCGGGCTGGATGCATCGTGTCACCTCTTTCCGAGGAAAGTTCATCCCCGTTGTGAACCTCAGGCAATTGTTTCGTTTGGGTGAGGTGAACTCGGAGTGCGCAAATTCCTCACCCACAACAACAGAAACACATTGCGAATCAACAGAACAGATCATCATGGACGTGGATGGCGTCCACTTCTGCATTGAAGTTGATGGCCTTGGAGAGGTTCTGCTTCTCAGCGATCTGAAACGCGGAGACGGCCTCCCCAGCCTCTCGCAATACGAGAAGCACATCGCCCGCTTCGTGGAAGCGGTCTACAAACACAACGATGAACTGGTTTGTCTCATCAACGGAAAGGCACTAGAATCTTACTGCAGTGACAACCAGGAAACCGCGCCAAAAAGTATCGAGAATGTTGCCTAGGAGATGGATTCGATGAGTGACTCAGCCGCAAAAGCACTGGAAACCCCCGAGCCGGCAGCAGAGAACGTGTCTGCTGGAAGCGGAAACCCCGAGCCAGAGCAGTCGCCCGGGCAGGGTGAGGCAGAGCCGTCCCGAAGCCTCTTGGGCTGCACTACCGGCATGGCTGAAGCTCTGCTTCGCATGCATGACATCAACACAAAAGCGAATGTGATTGCCCTCAACGCTGCTATTGAAGGCGCTCGCAGCCAAACCCACTCCGAAAACTTCACACTGGTGGCCAACCAGGTGAAGCGGCAGGCTCAGCGCACCGAAGATCTTGCAAAAGCCCTCCGGGATGAGATCGACGAACTCCAGACCTGGGCATTGAAGGCAACTGCCGTTCGCTATGCTGATATTGCCTCCGACGTGATTGACAAGGTTGACCGAAATCTTTTTGAGCGCAACTGCGATTGTCAGGCCTGGGCCGGATTCGATGAAACCATTGCCTGCGCGCAAGCCGCTTTCGATCTGAAGAGGGTGAAGGGCATCAGCGACGATGATCTGGAAGTGAGTGATCTCTCCGCTGCGATCTCGGGTGCCTGCGAAATGCTGAAACAGCTTCGCGATATTTATCAAGTATACAGCGATGTGTTTCTTTTCAACAACAAGGGAGTTTTGATTGCGGCTGCCGATCGCCGGGGACTCATTGGGCAAAACCAGGCTGACCACGAGTTCTTCGAAAGGACCATGGCTGCCGGTGATGTGGCCG
>JANQPW010001015.1 GCA_028285285.1 Silvanigrellales bacterium | reverse complement strand
AGTTGTCGTTGTTGATGAGTGGCATGCTTTCTTGGGCTCCAAGCGCGGCACCCACCTTGAGCTTCTCTTGGGACATTTGCGAACCCGAAACCCTCAACTGCAAACTTGGGCCATGAGCGCTACCTTTGCCGACCCTGAGGAAGCAGGTCGCCGCCTGTGTGGCTGCGAAGGTTCTTTTGAGATCATCACCGATACCAGCAAACCCAAACTCAAAATGCAGACTCTCACGCCGGCGCTGGAAACCACCTACAGCTGGCGGGGGCATCTTGGCCTCCACCTGCTGGCCGATGTGGCCGCTCAGCTCGAGAATTCTGGCACAACGATCCTCTTCACCAACACCCGAGCCCAGGCCGAAAGGTGGCACCTTGCACTGAGCCTCGCCCGACCCGATTTGGAGGGAGAGATCGCTTTGCATCATGGCTCGCTTTCGCAAAAGGTGAGACGAGCTGTGGAAAAGCGACTCAGCCGAGGTGACGTGAAGTGTGTGGTTTCCACGTCAAGCCTTGACTTGGGTGTGGACTTTTCGCCGGTGGAACAGATCATTCAGGTGGCTTCACCAAAATCTCTCTCCCGGTTCTTGCAACGCGCTGGGCGGAGCGGACACGGACCAGACCGCTTTTCGAAGATTCTCTGTGTTCCCACCCAGGCCCTGGAATTGCTTGAGTTTGCAGCCCTTCGTCAGGCCGTGAAGGTGTCGGCGCGTGAGAGTTCTTCTTCTCCTGACGCGCCGGAAGATGTGCTGGCGCAACACATTGTTACTCTTTGCTATGCCACAGAACCAAAACCCAGTGAGGTGTACAAGGAAGTCAAAGCACTCGCTAGCTATCAAGACTTGTCACGAGAGCACTTCAACCGCATTTGGGCCTACGTTCAGAACGGTGGCAAAAGTCTCACAGCCTACGAACGCTTTCACAAAATAAAACGTGTTTCCCCGCGATCATCCCGCTGGACGGGTGCTGGTGGCGAACTCGAACGTCAGCACAAGTTTGGCATTGGAACGATCGTGTCGGAAGAGCAGCTGGAGCTGAGGTTTTCGCGCACCCCGAGCAAAAGGGGCAGGCGCTTGGGAACGGTTTCTGAGTCTTTTGTGAGCCGGATGGATCGAGGAGACCAGTTTGTGTTTGGTGGTGAGTGCGTTGAATTTGTTCAAATACGTGAAGGGGTTGTGTTCACATGCGCTCCTCGGGGGAAGAAGAAACACGGTCGGGTGGCCACTTGGGGTGGTGGTACCCTTCAGTTGTCCTCTCAGTTGAGGGGCGGACTTGTGGAATTGGTTCATGCGGCACATCAAGGTCGTTTCATTGGTCCTGAAATGCGGGCCCTTCGTCCGCTTTTGCAAAAACAGCAAAAAATATCAGCTCTTCCCTCAAGGGATGAGCTGCTTTTGGAATGGCTTCCCATTGAACATGAACGTTTTCTTTTTTTGTATCCTTTTGCAGGACGCCATCTTCATGAAACTCTTGCTGCATACCTCTGCCAGTTGATGGTTGAAGCGGGTTCTGTGAGTGTGACGACGGTGTCTTCCGAGCATGGAATTTTATTTTATGGTTATGGTTCTCTTTTTGAGATTCCCAATCTTTTCCCAACATCTTTCATCAAAAAGGCTTTGCAAGGAGATGCTTTCACAGAAGTTCTCGCGCGAACTGTGAACGCCCCTCAAATGATCGAACGGTGTTTTCGAGAAGTGGCTCGTGTGGGTGGCCTCACGTTTCAACCGCCTCCTGGACGCCAAGCTCCCGTTTCCAATCTTCGGGCCTCTGCTCGCTTGATTCAAAAGGTGTTGCAGCGTCATGAACCGCAGCATCTGCTGCTGCAACAAGCGCGTCGCGAGGCGCTTAAAGGAGATGCACACGTGAAACAAGTGCGTCAATTGCTCCTTGAATTGAGCCAAAAGAAACTCAGAGTCTCAAAACTCTCTGGGCTAACCCCCTTCTCCTTTCCCCTGTGGGCCGAGGGAGATATGATGTCCCTTTCGCTCTCCTCTGTGCCCGTGCGGGAAGCTCTCCTCAAGACACTCGAGGAGAATGCTGGTCTCACATGGCAAAAGGAGGGCACTCAGAGTCGCTCAAAAAAGCGGAACCAGAGGAAACGATCCCAATGACTTCGGCATTGTTTCAAACAAACGCATTCACGCTCCGACTTCTGCCCTCAGGGGCCGCTCACTGGGCAGAGGGATCCTGTGTTTTCGTGGCTGACCTTCACTTGGGAAAAGACGCTTCCTTTCAACGGGCCGGGTTGAGCTTGCCGCAAAAGTGCACCGCTGCCACACTCACGCGCCTCCAGTCGGTCATCTCCCAAACCCACTGCAAGCACATTTGGGTGTTGGGAGATCTGGTTCACGACAAACACAGCCTCAACTCCTCAACCCTAAAGAACATTCAATCATTTCAAAGAAAAAACCGGAACACACAACTTCACCTCGTGTTGGGCAATCACGACCGCTCACTCGCGAAAGAAGTGCTTCAGAGAAAGCGCCCCCAGTGGTTGAGCTCTTGTGTGGCGGAAGGGCACCAGCTCGGGCCCTTCCGGCTGTGGCACCACCCCCCTGAGCTACCACCCCGGGAGGGGTGTCGCGCAAGGGCCCTCCCCCCTTCACCTGAGCCTTCAAGCAGCTACAACCTGAGCGGTCACGTTCACCCCGGCTTTGCGGTTCACCCCCTTCAGAGCTGGGGCAGCCACACCCTGCAGCTGAGGTCACAACGCTTTCCCTGCTTCGCCTTTGGGCCCAGCACAGGCCTTTTGCCTTCGTTTGGAGAATTCACGGGCTCTCACTTGGTGGCGAGCAGCCGCAGTGTCCAAGAAAACCCCGACTGGTCTTACCACCTCCTCTGTGAAGGAGAGGTGATCCCTGTGGCCCCCCAATTGAAAGATTATGGAAACACAAAACACCAATAAAATTTCTGCTGTTTCAACAGCTTAAAAATTTCTCTCAGGCTCAAGGCGGCAAACTCCGATGATCCCCGCGCACGCATGCAAATTTCGGAGGAGTCATGTCACCTTCTCAACCACAGCTTTTCCGGCTGTTTCTTTTGGCTCTTGTCACCCTCTGGGGCTGCGCTGAGCCTTTGGACGATCTCCACACCATGGGAGCCGATACCCTCTCTTCCTCGCACAGCAAAATCAAACCTCTTGATCTCAGCCAATTCAAGTCCGGAACCACCTTGGGAGTCACGGCCTATCGTTCGTTTTATATGTCGGTGTTTGCCTGGCACGCGTACGACAAGTCGTACGCCACGCACAAGGGTCTTGCAAACCACTACCTGGGGGGCGGTCAGGGAAAAAAAACCGTTGGGGTTGACTACTACAACACCGGCTCTTTCCAGGTGGTGGTTTGGAGTGCTCCTGACGGTTATGGAGAAAACGGAACAGAACGGAACGTGTTTGTGTTGGTGCGCGGAACTGTTATTGACACCGACGGGGTATCGCCCATCACAGCTCTGAAGCGCACATTCACCAACCTGTTTGCCGACGTCAACTACAGCGGTATTCCCTTCAACAACATTCGCGGCTGGAACAAAGAAGGAGCCTTTGTGGGGGCAAGAGTGCACCAAGGTTTTGCCATGGCCGCAAACAAACTGTTGTCCACCAAAGCGGCTGGCTCCACCAATCCGCTCACACCCGGAGCCTCCAAACCAGGTTCCCAACTGGGTGCCGTGCTCACTCACCTTTGCAAAAAAGGGCAACGTCTGTGGTTTACCGGCCACAGCCTGGGTGGCTCTGTGGCCCAGCTGTTGGCCGCACAGGTGGCCGACAACACGAATGCACCGCGCTCAGTGGGAAAAGGTTGTGTGAAAGGCGTGTATGCCTTTGGCAACCCGCGGCCCTCAGCGGGCGTCGCGTTCAACGATTGGTTCGACAAGCGCATTCCCGCTTTTAACTTCTCATTTTCCACCGATCTGGTGCCGCATCTTCCACCCCAGAACAACCCCATGCTCGTTGGTTTCGTGTCACAACTCAACATCGTTCTCAAGCATGTGATTGGCCTTCAGCTGCCGGAGGAGCTGGATTTCCATTCTCCGGGAAAGCACATCTTCATTCACGACGAAGACTTCAATGGACGCACCGAGCGCCACGCGACCTGCTTTGCCGTTGCACAAGAAAAGGGCAAAGAGCACCAAAAGAAATTTGAGCGACTGAAGGCAACGCTCCGCCACGGAGCAGAAAACATGATGAAGCTTCCAGAAGTCTTTTCAAAACTGATCGGTCGCCACAACATCCGCCACTATGTTTACAGCCTCAATTCCCACGCTCGGGGTTATGAGTACTGCTGAGTGAGAGGCGATCTCAAAGACGGGTTAGCTTCGCCGACAACCGAGCCCTGTTTTCAACGACTGCAGCAGATCTGTGCTCACAAACACGTCATTCACCACACGGCTCCCCAGCTCTCGCACAGAGAGGTGCGAGCCCATGAGCTGAGCAGCCTTTTTGAGCACATCGAGCCCCACTTTCTCAAAAAGGTGGCCAGCCAAAGCCCAAAAGACATGGGGAGGGTTCCGCACCTGGATCGAAAGCCCATCCAAATCAGAGATCTCAACATCGGTCATGCGCAAGCCGCAGAGGCTGGCTGAACTCGTGTCAAGGCGCAGCCGGAGGGGCGGGGTCTTGACCAAAAGGAAAGGGAGCTCTCG
>JANQPW010001009.1 GCA_028285285.1 Silvanigrellales bacterium | reverse complement strand
TGGCCACCCCATGAACGAAGAATGTGACGCCCTTGCTCGACTTGCCATCTCTGAAAAGCGTATCTAGGAGGCCAAAACCGAATCACTACGGTACACATCGATTTTGAATGTGCCGCCGGCCTCCTAGGCGATATGGGTATGAGCGCGGGTTCGGAGCACCGAAAAGAGCTCCCTGTGGTTTTGCACCAGCACATCGGGAGCCGCCAAGCGCAGATGAGTGCCTTCTTCAAACCCCCATGTCACAGCCACTGAAATGTAGCCCGATTTTTTTGCAGCAACAACATCCCGCGTTTCATCGCCCACGTAGTAGGGCAAAGAGGAAAGGTCAAGCTTTCGACGAATAGCCTTGAGGGAGTTCGCCTTCGAAAAAAGAGAAAGACTCGAGCGCACAAAGTGAGGCTCGATAGCGTGCCTTGAGAAAACTCTCTGAACCAGTTCCGCGCTGTTTGAGGTCAGAACTCCCACGGCAAGCTCCTTCACCTCGGCAAGACCCTGGAACAGGGTAACAACATCTCCATTCAGGTTCATTTCATTGGCTCGCTCAAGCATTTTGGCACGCACGGCTCTCACGAAGGCTGGCAAGCGGTACACAGGAATTCCTGACATTGAAACAAGGCGACGCAGATTAAAGGGCTCAAGGTCACCGTCGGACAAGCGCAAAACTTTCTCAACTCTGTTTTGCTCAGCAACTTCACGAACACTTTGGAGCATGATCTCTCGGGTGTCACAAAGTGTGCCGTCAAAATCAAACACAACCAACGCACGCGCCGAGCGACAACGGGCATCCCAATCCGGCATTAGAAACTCACTCCAAGCCCCGCGAGAACTTCAAATCTCCAATCACCCTTGTCGCCTATGTAGCTTGCGTTGAGACTGGAAGATCGCTTGAAAAAATCTGGAATGTTTCGTGTGACGCCATACCCAGCACTGCCGGTGAGATGCTCTGTGAGAAGAAAGCGGTATCCAGCAAGTCCGCCCAAGCTCGCTCCAAACACAAAACCCGATTCTTCAACCTGTGATCCATCCTCTTCAACAACTGCGCGAAAACGATCGCCAAAAAAGCCAACTTCTCCCCTCAAGAAAAAACCCTTGAGTGTGGACTCAAAGAAATATTGAGTTGCCAGAGCTCCCACATTGACTGAAGTGAGCTGATATCCATCACTCTTTTTGTCTGAAACCTTCACGGCGGTGCCAAAAGCGACACCATCAATAACCAAATACTCCCCCGAAAGAGAGACCGTGTCATCTTTAATAGCGGCTGGATTCCACTCCACAAAAGCAAATGGACCCATCACCTCCTGGGCAGTGGCTGCCGAGCTCCACATGCACCCTAAGAGGAGGAATAATCTCAAAAGAAGAAGCTTCGGCCCAATGGAGCGGCCTGCAATTGACTCCGAATTCATAGATCTGACCAACCCTATTGAAATTGCGGACTTCTCATGAGTATAGCGCAACTCAGAAATTCATGTTGGAGAGGATCTGAGTTTCCGACGCTCCCGATCGCAGCACACTGCTCCAGTGCAGCTTCTCGGAAGAAGAGTGGATGGTCAACACATGTGTTCCCTCTGGTAGGTCAGAGGCCACAACGCGCAAAAGACGATCGCCAGGTTGGCTCAACAATGAAACTTTTCCAACAGTTTCACCGGTCCAGATATCGCGCACCTGAACCAACGGCTCTTCACCACTCTCCAAATCAAACAAAGCTGCGTCAAAGTCTCCAAAAGCAATAAACTCATCAGGATCGACACTGTCGGGCACCAGCATACGGAGATCGCGTGTGGTGTCTTCTGAAACCATCTTGTGGGCCAGAGTCGCTTTCTTTCGCTGCGCCGACAAAACATGGTCTCTGCCCAGAAACTCGAAAGAGCGAGACACTTCATCAAAAAACTTCACAAGCTCCTGACCTAACGGAACAAATTGAAGATTTTCTTCATGAGAAACAACAGCAGCGGAGTAAAGCGGCTCTGGCCGCAATTGATAGTCCAACACAGGGGTCCACAGAGCCTTGTCCCTGCCACTCAACCAAAAATTCTGGAGCGGTTTCTGGAAAGAAAGCCAACTTCCTGATGAGTTCAAAGAACTCAGCGCCTCTTCAGAGTCAACAAGTGAGAGCCCCTTTAAGTTCACAAATCCATGTTCATTCAAGTCAAACACAAGATCGTTCTCAAAAATCGACGGTCTCAGATGCACCACATAGCTCTGACGGTGATTTCGACTCATGACTTCAACTCGGTAGTTCCCAGAGCTCAGCCCAAGGGCACAAAACTTTT
>JANQPW010001007.1 GCA_028285285.1 Silvanigrellales bacterium | reverse complement strand
GCTGCCGTGCTTGCAAGCACACCGGCTGGATGGAAATGGGTGGCTGCGGGCTGGTTCATCGCAAGGTATTGGATGCTTGTGGTGTGCCGGAAGATCAATCGGGCTTTGCCTTTGGTATGGGTGTCGATCGCATTGCGATGTCGAAATATGGGATCTCAGATCTGAGGGCACTCACAGAAGGTGAGTTGGCTTTTTTGAGACCATTTCAGTTGAGCTAGCGGTTACTTTTGAGATCGCCTCTCATTGAAGGGCCACCTTCCTTCTGGGGTGGCTTGTAACGGGTACTTTGTGCGCCTCGGTGGCGTGAGTTTAGGTTTCTGGAGGTTCTCCTGTGCTGGCCAGTTTGAAGTTGCTCAATCGCTTTGTTTCTTTGCCCACACGCGAAACAGATGATCATGAGGGCTCTGTGTCTCCTGCCTTTGACACTGAGCTGTTGGCCGAAATCCTCACCCGTCAAGGGTTTGAAGTGGAGTCGATCTCGCAAGTTGGTCAAGGGCTGGATGCGGTCGTCGTAGGACAGATCGACGACGCCAAGCCACACCCTCAGGCGGATCGGCTGAAGGTGTGCAGGGTCAATGTGGGTGCCTCGGCGCCTCGGCAGATTGTGTGTGGCGCGCCCAATGCGCGGGCCGGTTTGCATGTGGCCGTGGCATTGCCGGGTGCCCAACTACCAGGCGGCCTTGAGATCGCTGAAACCACAATTCGAGGCATTGAAAGCCGCGGTATGTTGTGCGCACGTGATGAGCTTGGTCTTGCCCAGCTCGACTCCGACGGAGATGGAATCTGGGAGCTGGCTGGAGAAGGTGGGGGTGAACCTGATCTGGAATTCCTGAAGAAGTCAGTGGGTGAGCCCTTGTTTCGCACAATGGGCCTCAGTGACGTGCTTTTTGATCTTTCTGTCACTCCCAATCGTCCCGATGGTTTGAGCCATGAGGGCGTTGCTCGAGAGGTTTTTGTGGGCCTTGAACGCATGGGGAAGAAACCCGTTTGGCATGGCTTGAGCTGGTTGGGCGAGGTCGCACCCCGTCAAACCAAGGTGGCAAATCCCTCAGAGGGTAACCTCTCGTTGCCGGAGGCGGTTCGCCAGTGTGGAGCTGATCTTTGGAAAAGCTTGAGTTCAGGTGGCTCCCAGATTTCCTTCTCAAAGAACACTTTTCATGCAAGAAACGAGCTCGGCGTTCCGTGCTTTTTTGTCGGAATTGAAGCAGTTGAACCCCGACCCTCTCCTGTGTGGCTTAGGGGAGTGCTCGAGAGCCTTGGTCAAAATTCGGTTAATGATGTTGTTGACCTTTCGAACCTTGTGCTTTTGCTCGTGGGTCAGCCCAGTCACGCCTTCGACCTTGAGAAAATCTCGGGAGGATCTCAAGAGGAAGGAAAGCTCACTCTTCGCCAGGCTCGTGAAGGAGAAGCTTTTGTGGGTCTTGACGGAAAAAAACGGCAGCTTGCGGCTGAGGATTGTGTGGTGGCTGATGCCACTACCGCTCAGGCTTTGTTGGGAGTGATCGGCGGAGATCTGTCGAAGGTGGACCTTTCCTCAAGAAGCCTGGTGCTGGAGGTGGCCAACCCCGACCCTGTTGCGGTGCGGCGCACCTCTCGGCGCATTGGTCGCAAGACAGATTCGAGTTTTCAATTTGAGAAGGGGGTGGACCGAGCTGCACGGTTACGTGGTGCCGCACTCTTTGTGGAGTTGCTTCAGCGTTTGCAGCCTCAAGCTCAAGTCGTCGGAGCCGTTCCCTCATTCATTGATCTTGAGAAACGTCCGGAAGGTGCCTTTGTCTGGTCTCGGGAGAAGATTGAAAAAGAGTATGGAGGAGCTGCTGGAACAGCGGGTGCGGAAAATGCGCTTGTTCCGGCATTCGACCTTTTTTGCAGGTTTTCTGAATTTCCCAATGAAGGGCTGCGAAGTGAACAGAGTTTGCCCGAGGCTGCCAAGCCGCTCCTATGGCAGCGGGGCAGCCTCCATAAAATTGTCGGTGTTGAACTGATCCCCTGGTCGGAGCAGATCTCTCTCCTCCAGAGCCTTGGTTTTGGGTTGGCGGGGGCGACACCGGCCGAAGCTAAAAATCTTGAAACTGTGGAGAGTTTGTCGGTGACCACTCCCCACTGGCGATGGCATGACGTTGCGGGAGAGGCCGACTTGGCCGAGGAAATTGTTCGGGTTGTGGGCATCGATCAGGTTCCCGGCGCACCCATTGAAGGCGTGCTTGATGCAAGGCGTGACGACGAGCATTTCGCTCCCTTGGAGTCTTTGGCCGGAGCAATGGCCCACCTTGGTTACACAGAGGTCACTTCCTTCCATTTCATGCGGGAAGACGAT
>JANQPW010001005.1 GCA_028285285.1 Silvanigrellales bacterium | reverse complement strand
ATCGTTTCGGCGGCCCTTGATGGGGTGAAGGTTGCTCAGGCTCTTGTGGCTTCTCTCCCCCAGGTTTCCTCTCGCCTGAACTGAACAAGTTTTCGGACAGCGAACATTTTTTCTCTGTGGAGTGGCCCGCCGACGTGGGTGTGCATTTTGCCGCCGTCACTTTCCGTGACCAGACGACACCTTTCAGAACGGATCACGAAAAGGAGATGTTATGAAAGCTCTCAAACTCACATCGGCGATTTGGTTTTGTGCCTTCGCATTGATTTCGGCATGCGGAGACCAAGGAGACGACACCGCCAACAACATCGTTCCCGAGCCTGAACCCAAGCCGGAACCCATTGTGCAAGACAGCGACGCTGAGGCGGCCCCTCCTCCAGAGCCCGATCACCGGGTCGTTAACCTTGAGGAACTCGCAGCACCCTGTGCCGAAGACGAAGAAGACACAGCGCGGCTCATCCGCAGCGACAACGTTGATATTGTGCAGTTTTGCCGAAACCGGCAATGGGGGAACCCCTTCTTCGAAGGAAGCTCTATGCGGTGCATGGACCTGGGCTTTACCCCGGTGATCACAGAAGATAAATTTGGCGTTTCGTGCCGCAACGCCAATGGTGTGATTTCCCTCAACACTCAGTGGAAACCCTCTGGACGAGGGCTTGAAGCTTGTGAAGTGACCGAGGCCAACCGTTGGTTTAGAGCTTTCGACAAAGATGGCGTGCGCATTGCCCTTCGGTGCACAGAAATGGGCCGATTCGACGGGCTTATGCCTAAAACAAGATTCAAATGCGCCGACTCCGACCTGAGCTACAAACTCACATTCATCAACGACGGAGAAGGTGTGGCTTGCATGAGAGACGACGGGAACAAGCAGATCTACACGTTGTTCACGGCTCAATTGGGAACTTATCTTTCAAACGCCAACTGCCCCAAACAGAATCAATGGGAGTACTACAAGGCACGCGATGGTCGCATTTGCGGGGGTCGCTGCGACGCAACAGACGATCAGGTTCCCGGGCTATTCATTAATCAGAACTCTCCGGGATCTTCCATGTGCTGCCCCTTTGGCGAAGAGATTGAGATCGCTGCAGACAAAGCATCCGCCGCCTGCGTGACTCCGCCAACTCTTTGAGCTTTAGGCAGGTTCAGCCTGCTCTCCACCTCTCAGATTTGCTGGCACAGCTTCATCTATTCGAGCAGGATTGTTCAGCTTCCAGCTGGAGAGCTCCGCAACAAACTCCTCTTTCGAGAGAGAGAGGAGAGGGTTTAACCCACGCTGTTCTCCTATTGTCGAGACTCTCCTCCCATTGTAGTCGTGCCCGGGGTAAACAAGAACGTCGGCGGGAAGAGACGCCAACCGACGCAAGCTTTCATGCATGCGCTCGCTGCTTCCATTTTGAAAGTCTGTTCGCCCACAAGAGTTCACAAACAGTGTGTCTCCGGTGAGCAGTCGATGACCATCTATCAAAAAACAAAGGTCATCTGACGTGTGGCCTGGAGTGCTCAAAACCTGAACCTCAACCTCACCCAAGCGCAAAACATCTCCATCTTTCAGTTTCTCAAATGAAACTGAAAGTGGAGCGGTTTCAGAAAGAGCAACTTTTGCTTCTGGAAAAGAGCCGAGCAGTTGTGCGTTGGCGGTGATGTGATCGGCGTGAATGTGGGTTTCGAAGAGGTAACGCAGCTGAAAGCCTCCCTCACGAATCAGATTTTCATAGACTTCAAAATGCTCACTCACGCTGTCAACAATCGCAACCTCTTTCGACTTGGGGTCTCCAAAAACATAACTCAAAGTGGAAGTGGCCGGATCAAATATCTGACGAAACAGGAGCGAGCGGCTCCGTGGCCCCACTGCATCGGAGCAAAGGCGACTGAGCTCGGCATACCCATAGCCCACTGCGGCATAGGTCTTCTGAAAACCGTGCTCTTCAAGGGCTGAAGCGAGCTGCTTCACCCGGTTTCCCGTGCGGCAATAGAGTGCAAGCGGAGCAGAAGGATCAAGGTCGCCAACCCAAGAGCCCGCTTGGCTCATGGG
Organism: Silvanigrellales bacterium; assembly: GCA_028285285.1. Classification (GTDB taxonomy): domain Bacteria; phylum Bdellovibrionota_B; class Oligoflexia; order Silvanigrellales; family Silvanigrellaceae; genus JANQPW01. Next base: position 503 of record JANQPW010001005.1, on the reverse strand, counting down.
CAGGACCTTTGCGCCCGGCAAAACTCCCAAACTCACCTCTTCTTCTTCACGTATGTCGACAAGTTGGGCACGCTCGGCCCGACAAATTTCTAGAAACTCCGGGGCATCAACTTGAATGATCATCACATCCCTCTTCAATGGCAGAACTGAGGGGACTAGTTTCCAGCAAAAGACGGCCCGGTTCAAGAACCCGTTTTACTGGTCAAGCGTTTTTTCAATTTCCGGCCTTGAGGCAGGGTTTTCTCGCACCTCAACTGACGTGCGCCCACATTCTACCCAAAAGACCCGCAAATACTTAGTCTCCCAACTGCACCCAAGTGGGTGTGTCACCACCCAATCGAAGGAGAACGTCATGAAACTATTGAAGTCTTTTGCAAGTGTGTTTTTGGTTGCTGGCCTGGGAGTTGCCTGCGCATCTGAAAGTGAGAGCAGCAACAACAACGTTGGCAAAGAAGCGCAAATGCAAGATGAAGCCAACAAACTTGCTCAAATGAAATCGGAAG
>JANQPW010000998.1 GCA_028285285.1 Silvanigrellales bacterium | reverse complement strand
GCCCGCGAGGCCGACCCCAAACCCCATACACCCCTGACGAAACACCTGTCGCTCCTTTTGGGGGGAGTGCTCCTGTCGTGCGCAACCGGTGCAGCGCTCCCGGAGGCCTCCCAAGCTCAAGACAATTTTGATCTGCGAGAGCAGCTGCGCGGTCTCCCGCAAGGTGTGGCTCCCTTTTTGCGACCGGGGCGACAAAAACTGCCGAACGAGATCATTGTTCCGTTTCGCATTTCTTGGTGCTCTGAGGGAAACCGTGCGCGAGTGACCCAGCTCTATCTGCAATACAGAAACATGCTCGAGGCAAGAGGAACCATCCATTTGAGCAGAAATTTGCTTTTTGGGCAGTGCTACCCAGGAGGTTCCGAAGTTTGGTGGAGTGACACGGTTGATGACTTTGACCCCTCCTTCCTCAAGACCCACGTGCGATCGGGAGGAGTGTTTGTTATCGAAGCCCAAGACAAAACAAGCATGGATCACGCCGACGCTATTGATGAACTGAAGAACCTTGAAGAACCAGCGGTGGGTCTCCGTTGGGAGAGCCCCGAGAAACGAGGTATGCTTTACAGAAGCTTCTATTTGCTTCAAACATTTGATGGGTGTGTGAGAGACAACACCCAGATGCTCACCCTAAGAAAGAAGGAAACTGCCAAGAGCCCGGTAGGGATCGTCACCAGCACACGTTTCCTAACGGGTGGCTCGGGCCCTGAGGATTGTTTTCAAGGTGACCAGGAGTATCGCAGCCGTAGTTTTGTGAATCTGTTTTACACACTGCTCACTACCGACTACAAGGAAGATCAATTGAAGCTGCCTGAACTGCTGCGTCGTGTGCGTAACCTGGGGCTAGAACCATGACAGTTGCTCTGCTGTTTCTGCTGCGCATTGGCCTGATTGCGCTCATTGTGCTTCCGGTCATCGTTCCCACAGTGCCTCACCCAAAGGCCACACAGTATGCTCGGAGCGTGACTTTGGTCACCAACAAGCGCCTAGGTGTCCGAGAACAGGCTGATCGCCTTCAAGTCCTCAAAGAAACGTTTGGTCACGATGCCACAGTACAGGTGCAAAATCTTCATTCATCAACAGATCACCCCCTCGTTGTGTTTGATCGCGTGGGTCAGGCCGTGCGCAAGCTCAGTGGTACTGTGGTTTTAGATCTCAAGCAAAACCTTTGGGGAGACGCAGCACAGCAATTCAACTCTCAGCTCCGAAAAACAGGAGCCCACCAAAGGCAAATGCTCCACTCCTTTGCCCCAAATGCCGGGCCCAACTTCTTGATGATTGCCAGCCTCTATGTTCCCAAAGTGACCTTTCTTGGAGAAGAAACCCTTGCGAGCGTTGAAATCGTTGGACAACTCGACGCAAACGAA
>JANQPW010000986.1 GCA_028285285.1 Silvanigrellales bacterium | reverse complement strand
TGTCGCTGCCCCTGGATGGAAGCCACAATGACCTCCTCGATCATGGAGTCTTTGTTTTTAAAGTGGGCATAGAAACCCCCTACGGTGAGTTGCGCCTGGCGCATAACCCGCTCAACGCTCATACCTTGAATGCCATCACGTGCGATGATCATCGCCCCCGCCTCAAGAATCCGAGCGTGACTGCGCTGCTTCTTGGTTGCTTCAGCCGCAGGCTGTTGACCTCTCATGGCGCTCCTTTTCAACCTTTCCGTCAATTCACTCTCACAGTTAAGAGGTCGGTTCAAATGTCAAATGATATTCTGAACCTCGTGAGTGCAAAAAAAATCGACTCCTCGGCGTTCCACAGCAAAGGGCTTGAGATGACACAGCAGACCAGAGCCTCTTCTTTCGGCAGATACCGAAAGCAACATTTCTGGAGAACTCCTCTTGTGGCCCCCCTCTTGCTCACTGCGTGTGTCCCCGGATGCCCACAAAAAGTTGAAGAAAACCCCTCCAGCGCAGGCTCAGACGCCACAGAGCAAACAGCGGCAGCTTGGCGTGAATGGGAAAGCGAAGAACTGCCTGCATCCTTCCCAAGAGCCCACGAGTTTCTCGTTTTTTTGGCCCCTTCGGGAGAGCAACAGGCCGCTTGCAGCACAGCCATTCTCCTCCCCGAGTCGATTCACCCTGTCAAGAACACGAGCCAAAAACAGAAGTTCAACCGGCGCTACGGCCTCACCGCCTGTTCAAGTGCCGAACAGGCCGTGCTCTTTGACGGCCAATGGAAAGCCCAGTGGAGCCAGAAGATAAGGCTGACACCCCTGCAACCACGCCCTGTGCGCGCCACAAACACCCGGAGTGAGGCTCCCTGTGCCAGGTGGTCGCTTTTTTCCCTCGAATGGCCTTCCGCACAGGAACCAACAACACCTCGACAAGGGCTTCCCCTCTCCTTCCGCCCACCAGCAGCGGAGGGCGACTCCTTGCAGGCCATGCGCTTCGCATCAGATTCCACGGCAGACGCACCCCGCCTCGCCACTCGAGAGCTCCTTTGGGACAGCCCACCGCCAGACCCTGAAGCATGGGGGCAACCCGGACGCGCTCATTTTTTCGCAGTGTTCAAATCGCAAGCGAGCGCTTCGGTTTGGGAAGCAGAAGACCCGGGGACACCCCTTTTTTGGTCTTCAGCCGCTTCTCGAGTGCTTCTCGGATTCGCCCAAGGCCTCTCGGCAGACCTGCGCTCAGAAAGCTCCAACCGAAGGGGCTGGAGCCTAGTGCCCAGTTTTGGCTGCACGAACGCCGTGCTCGATGGCCTCTACAAAAAGCAACAGACTACTCAGAAGCCGCCTGAGCCACCCGTCCGAGGATGAAGTTTGCTTCTCTTTCCAAACTCTTGGTCGTGACCGCACGCTCTTCCGCGCTTGCTGAAAACAGCCCAAACAGGCCAGCTTGACCCGACTCCATAACAAGGCTGTCCGAGTTTTCCTTTTTCATTCCCAAAGCACCCACCTCATCCTTCGCACTGAGGGTCTCTTCATCTTGATCCGAAACCAACTTCAAGGGGCGCTTTGACTCAAGCGATTGTGTGACCTTGCGCCGAAGGGAGTCCATTTTCTTCGTGATAGCCAACTCTTCCTGTTCGTCTTTTGGAGGATCTTCGATTTCCGCAAGGCATTCCTTCAAACGGCCCGCGCGTGCATAGGCCAGCGCCAAATTGTAGATCACTCGCAACCGGACCTCGACCAATTCTTCAGGCAGCGAATCGATGGTGTGGCGATAGAGAGCCAACGCTTTTTCGAAGTCGCCCACTTTCACAAGAGCCACAGCCGAATTGTTCATTTCAGAAACCAATCCGCTCACACGACTCATGTGCAAAATGATGCTCTTTGCCTTTGCGGTGTCTCCAGCCTTAATAGCCACTTGTGAAGCTGTTTGCTGAACAAGCTCAGAGTCTTTGTCAATGCGCGCGGCATCACCAATCGCCTCCTCTGCACGATCGTGTTTTCCCAAGTCGGCAAGAACACCAGCAAGTTCACAAAGCCGTTCCACGTTGGCGGGCGAAATGGAGCGTGCCTTTTCAAAACACTTCACCGCAGCATCAAAGTCTCGAAGCCGCACCAGGCTTCTCGCCAGCACGGTGAGACACTTCAACGATTCGCCACCATTTTGGGCTGCCTCCATAGCGGTCACTTTTGCGGCTTCAAAGTTCTCTTGGTGAAAGAGAAACAGACTTTCGATATACTTCTTATGGCCCAAGCTGGCGCGAGGGTGACCATCCACACGTGCCTTGAGCAGGAGGGCATACTCCGTGTTTCCCATATTGAGAAGGCGAGAGATCTTTCCTTCCAAAATAGCCAGATCGGTGGGGTCTTTTTCCTGCATGAGCGCAAAAACCAAAGCTTCCACAAAAGGATCTTTCTCAAGGGGCTTTTCGAAAACTTCCGTCACGCCCATTTCCTTGAGAAGAGGGGCATCATTTCGCGTCACCAAGGAACTCAGCACCACAATGGGAACATCGTGCCAGCCACGCTGGCGAATGCGCTGGAGAAAGGCTGGACCAGGAAGATCACGACACTTCCACTCCTGAATGATAAGCCCTGGGGTTCCATTTTCACGACACCACTGGTCTGCAGCCAATCCAGAGCTAAAGGGAACAACACGGAACTCCGGAAATTCTTCAAAAATTTTCTTGAGATTGTTGTGAACGCTTTCGTCACCATCGATGACCAAACAGGGGGTAAAGCCAATTTGCGCAGGAACCTCATCAAGCGAGTTGAAATGGCGCCGAGCAACACTCTCCCACCCCTCAAAACCGATTGCTTTGAACTGACCCAAGAGTTTTTTTCCTTCCTCAACCTCGCCCGATGCCAAAAATGCATCGGCCAGGCTGAGGCGGGCCTGCCGCGAGTCGGGGAAGTGGGACAAAAAATCTTGCAGCACTTCCCGAGAGGTTTGGAACAGCGATTGGCTCGCATACGATAAGTGAAGGTAATGGATAGCTGCGGAAGGTGTGTGAAAACCAGACTGCTTCAGTGTGGTCATGAGCTCGTTGAGCTCGAACAAGACCGCCTCTTTAGAAAACACCCGCGCATGCCAAGAAAGCGCGCCCATTTCAAATGCCGAAGGCAGGCTTGCGTGACCTTCCTCACTCACAAACAAAGAAACAGGGATGTGCTGTAGCTCCGCGTGGCTGCGCAAGACTTTGAGGAAATGCAACGCATTTGGAAAATCATCGAGCACAAGCGGACAAATGACAAAGTCAGCTTTTTCCTGCGAAAGAAAATCAAGACCGGCCTGAATAGAATCCATAGAAGACACATTCTTGAAACCCAGCTCTTGCACCACGGTGCCGATCAGCTGACGCGCACTTGCAGCTGACTCAATCACAACAACGTGTGCCGACCGATCTTCCATGCCAAGAGCAAGGGTCATGCAGCCTCCAGTAAAAGCAGCTCCAGGTTTGGCTATTTTCACACAGTTTCAGGCCCACTGCAAAGTGAAGAAAGGGGGGCGGTCTTAAGAGACTCTTGGAAAGCTACAAGACTCTACACGAGGAGTGGTCTTGTTAAAGCTGTAACAGTGCAGGTCTTTGAGGTGCCCCCGCAGCTGAAGCAACTCCACAAGATCTTGTGCATTTGAGAGGAGGCCAAAAATCAAATCGGTGGCTTCAATCAAAGAAACAATCGCCGTGTCGGAAGAATTGAGGCCGTACTGCACCATCAACTCTTCTTGCTTGCGCCATTGAGGCTGTTTACCGTCTACCTGAACGCCTAGCTCTTTCAGATCGATGTAACGAATTCCAAGCGCAACCAATCGCTCACCAACCATTTCAAGCTTTTTGCCCATGGCGATTTGACAGATGAACTGCCACTGCCGAATTCCCTCTTCGAGGGTGCCAAAGCAACCAAAACACCCGCTGCGAATATGAGAAATATCGGCGTCTGTCAGAACCTCAATGCCTTCAATACTCTTGGGGCAGCGACGCATTCTTTCTTGGACCAATTCGTCAAAAGCTTCAGTTGAAGAATTGAAACCCAGCTGCTTTTTGATCTGGCCACGCAGAAAGTCCGTGAGGAATCGTCTTCTCATAAAGTCTCGAGTGTAAAGTCGGGTGGCGAGAGGGAAACGAAACTGAATTCCTTTGGCCCGACTCAGTCGCTCAAACATTCGCACTCGTGATTGGTACATGGGGTGCTCGAGATCACAAACTTCGCAGAGAACGCTGGAATCAATCAGTATGAACTGGCCCTCTGGCACGTCCGTTTCGAATAGCTTTTCTGCGTCATGAATTTCGATAACGATCCTCTTCCCGTCTTCAGAGATCCCTCTCATCGGATCCAATGGCTTATCGGCAGAAATTCCAGAGTTCTGCAACGAGGTGACAAGCCCTTGACTCCACTCGATCTCTTTTGGGGAAAATTCTCGGACAATTTGGAAGACAAACCCGATCCATGGAGACTCAAATGCCTCAGATTCTGGTCATTGAAGATGATACCGACCTGCTTGAGCTGATGACCACACAAGTGAAAGAGCTGGGGTATCGTCCCCTAGCCTTCCAAAATGGCGAGAGCTGTGTTCGCTTTCTCAAGTCTCAGAAAGCAGTGCCAGATTGCTGCTTTCTTGACCTCGTTCTTCCAGGAATGTCGGGGGTTGAGCTGTTGCAGTGGATCCGCCGCTCGGAACGTCACCAGCGCATGCCGGTGGTGGTTATGAGTGGCTATAGGGACGAAAAGCTCATCAAGGTCTGCCTCAAATTTGGAGTGAAAGACTTTCTGCTCAAACCCGTCGAAATCAGCGTGCTTGACCAGCGGCTCAAACCTCTCAAGTGGCAGGTCTCGACCGACCAAGTCAGAGCCCTTCTTTCCGAGTGCCAAGAGCCGAATTTTTCAGTTTATGAGACAAAAACTTTTCGCCGCTTTAAAAACAAAGGGAATGTTCCCTACACCGCCCAAGTCGACGGCGAACGAGTGATTCTGCTGGCAGACTCCTCCTTCCTCCCACGTCATTTGCTTCAGCTCGATGAAGACCTTCTCTCTCACAATTTGACTCTCTATGCCGATGAGGCACCTTGGATACCTGTTTGGCCCACAGCACAACAGCGTGCGCATGTGGCCCAAAGAAAAGGAACGACCACTCAATCGGCCAAGGCACCCGCTAAGGATGATCTTCGCCAGTCAATTGGAGAGGAGCTCTTTGAACTGCTTGAATCACAAACCCCGAAGGCGAGTTGATGTCAAGAGATGGGTTGTTCTCCTGGCCACACTCAAAATTCTTTTTCCCGTGCAGGCATGGCCAGCTGAAAACCCGCCGGAGGAAGGCGCAGACGACAACAGCAGCGCCCAGAAAGACGATCTGCTGATCTTACCAAAACCCAATGGTCCGGCCCCCCCGCAGGCCTTGGGCGGTGCCCGCCCCTCGCGCAAACCCCAACTGAGCCTCTTTGGAGCTCTTGGTTCGCGTGGAACACTCAGTGAAAGCCGTTTTTTTGAAGAATCTCTCAATCTTGAGTTGGGTTTGGGCTTGCCATTTTGGAATGGGGTCGACTTTTCCCTAGCCTCAGGCCGCTTTCTTATGCCTGGGAACACAGTGCGCTTTGAGGCAGGGTTCCGATCCTTCCTCTTCTTCGACCAGGGGGGGCCCTACCTCGGGGCTTCTTGGGGAACCACGCGAGAGTCTGCGGAAAGCTGGAAGCTTGACGCCGCACCCATCGTGACCCTTGGTCTTTTTGGAGGCAACGGCCTCTATGCTGAGTTTGACTTTCGCGGATCCAGTTTCCGCCCTGTGGCCATGATCTTCGAATTTGGAATCCGATTGCGGAAGCCGATCTTCCAGCCCACCCTTCAAGAACCTCGCCTCCAGGGCGAACTGATTTCAACCGACCGCTCGCTCGAAGGCCTTCGCTGATTGCGGATCTCGCGGAAGATCGAAGACAAAGCACGCCCCCTTTTGTCCAGGAAAGCTGGCCAAGCGAATTTCACTGCCATGGCTCCGCACAATCTCCTGGGCAATGGCAAGGCCCAAACCCGTGCCACCTTTTTCCCTGCTGTCAGCACTGTCTGCCTGAGAAAACTTTTCGAAAATTCTCTCGCGAAAGGCAGGGGGCACACCAGGCCCCTCATCGATCACGCGCACTTCCACCCCGGCTTCCGACGGAACGATTTCCACCAACACCCGACCGTTTTGTGGTGAGAACTTAACAGCATTGGAAAGGAGGTTCTGCAGCACTTGGGTGAGGCGGCCGCGATCTCCCCATACCAAGAGAGATTGTTCCAAACCCGCCACGAGCATTTGGACACTCTTTTCCGAGGCATACGTTTCCAAAACAGCCAAATTGCCTTCCACCCACTCTTTCACATCAAAGAATCCCATTTCGAAGGTGAGCTGCCCAGCTTCTATCTTCTGAATATCGAGGAGATCCCCTATGAGAGCAATGAGCCGGTCTGTGTTGCGGCCCGCGACACCGAGAAGCGTTTGCCCCTTTTGACTCAAAGAGCCAGCGGCCCCCGCCTCCACGAGCTTCAAAGCCCCTGCAATCGACGTGAGGGGAGTTCTGAGCTCATGGCTAACCGTAGACACAAAGTCGCTTTTGAGCCGTTCAACACGTTTGAGCTCGGAAATATCTTGGCCTATCAAAACGTAACCCAGTGCTTTGGCAGAAGCGGTCTC
>JANQPW010000976.1 GCA_028285285.1 Silvanigrellales bacterium | reverse complement strand
AAACAGCAACTTTCCGCTCCGACAAGAGCCAGCACTACCCCAGTCCACTGGCCAGGCATTTCCCAGGGGCCACTCACATTCCCACCAAGGGAGACAGAGGCTGCATTGTGGGCCAGGGAGAGCTCAAAGCCAGGGCGTTTGACCCTCTGTTTAGCTTGAACCACACCTGCGCTATGATCCGAGACAACCTCAAAAGAATGAGCCGTAGAACCTGGTGCACGACGAAAAAAGCCGCCAATCTGAAGCACCTTCTCCACATGTACGCCTGGTTTCACAATTCACGATTGCTGAAAAGAAGGACTCTTTTGGCATGATGCAAAACCAATTCAGGGGGCCAGTTCTTACGAAATACGCTGCGGGAAATCGGTAGCAACAGGAAATTCGCCTGAAAAACAAAGCTTCAACTTGTATCCCATTCTTGATTTTTCGCGAGAAACGGATCCAAAAGTTATTTCAAGGACCTTGGCTGGGCTGACGAAGTTGGGTGATGAGGGCTTTATCGTTGTTGAACACCTGGAAATGAAAAGGCACCATGATCTGTGCGCCCGGTAAACGATTTCCATAGTTGCAAAACTCGAGCAAAGGCGAGTGTGTCACGGTGACTTAAAGTACCTAAACACCGTATTTGTCAATGGGAAGTTGGTTCTCATTGATCTGGATTCTTTTTCTCGATTTGGAAAGAGTCCAATGGCGGAAACCTTCAAATCGCCAAGATATACCGATTCAATGAGCTCAACTTCCTTTTCCTGCTGGGTTGGAAGTGACAGAAGGCACCTCAGCTTAGACTACTTGCGCCTGTTTACAGGCTCAAACCTAGATTTCAAAGATGAGAAAATGCGAGGTCAATCGGCATTTAGCATGGCTGTTGAAGACTTGATGAAATTGGCCCAAGAACGAGCTGCACTCATGCGGCTGACCCGAAAAGCCCGCCTTGCCTTAGATCGCTGGCTGGGCGAAGTTGAACGCAACCTGTCTGTGGACGCTCGAGCCGAGTTTTGAGAAGGGGTGGCATTGTTCGCGGACTCTCACTCCTCTTCCTCACTCCGTCCCTCAACACAAAACTCCAGATACCGATCAAAACTCCAGCTCGTCTTTTCTAGGCGCACCTCACGCAGCCAAATCTCATCCACTGCGCGACACAAAAAGCGATCGCGTCCTCGAGAAACAGGGCCAAGCTCCAATCGATAGGAAATAGAAAACTCCCAGCCTCCACGAAGGGGTTCATAGCTCACACTGAGTTCAATAGCGTTGCGAGATCCTCCCGTTTCTGTGATCCAACTTTCAGCACACTGGCCACTGCCGCAAGCGGGATAGCCATTGGCCCTGAGTTCAGCATTGTGCCAATCGCAGAAGCTGCGGAAGGAACCCAGTTGGTCAGAAGAAGGGGCTGCCTGATCGAGTGCGGGGCAAGTAAAACGGAGAGAGCCGGAAGGAGAGGGTTCGACACCGGCAGCAGTGGTTCCCCCGAGGTCTGCTGCGCGACCTGAAGGCTGTGTTTGATTTGCTGTTTCATTTCCCGAGTGGAGTTGCTCAGAGTCTGTTCCGCAAGCAGCAAGGAGGGGTGCCAGAGTTAGGGCGCAAAGCGCGGCAAAAAGTCTCCGCGGAGTGGTTTCAACAGGTCGCACGGCTGGTCACTTCCTCAATGGTCTTTGCTTGAATCTCAGAGAAAATGTCAGGATGAATGGGGCTCAAGCACTTCGTTGACGTTCTTGGTCCTCCCAGGGGAATGGTGAGATCCAAATCAATGGTGAGCCTCCGGGGATCGGTTCGGGACGAGCCAAAAGACGAACCACTTGAGCGACTGGACGATGAACTCGTGTTGGATCCGAGATTGTCTGTGTAAGTCACGCCGATTTCCAAAACCGCATTGTCGGGATCGGTTGAGGTGCTCTCGTAGAAACACATTTGTGTGGGGCAGCGGGTGTAGCCATTGGAGGCCAAAAGCTCGTTTTGTCGCTCGCACATACGCGCCATCACCCCCGCAGCGGCCTCAATGGCTCCCACGATGTCTACACCACTCGCGGTGCAGTTCACAGGAGTGCTGCTGCTGGTTCCCACACGCACACCTGTGGAGCTCAGGGTCAAGCCGCCCGTTACTTCGCCGGGTCGGCCGTTTCGATCTGGTCGGGAACCCCTTCTTTGCTCCACATCATTGCCAGAATTGTCGAGAGAGTGGGGGGCGCCGCACCCTGTTACAAACAGGAAAAAAATAAACAAAAATCTCGGTATTTGGATAGTCTTCATGCCGTCCCCTTATGACCCTTACCGGTTGGTATAAAAGACACATGGGGAGGCGTCAATCAATTGCGAGAATCACATTCATAAAATATGATGATCATCATAAAATACATCATAATTGCAGCTGTTTGAGGGGTTTGTGGAAAATTGGGTATTGGAAACGGATCTTCCGCAGAGAGCCACAAAAAAGGACGCCGGTGGCGTGAGCCACCGGCAATTTGAATCGTTCGCGAGGATGTTTGGAAGATAGATTGAGCCTGCGGTCGCCGGCCCGGTGGGTTTTGGCGCCACTGCATCAGTAGAATTGAGCTTCAGCAGCGTCCAAAAGTTTGTGAACAAAAGTCTGTGTCCCCGAGTGTTCCGTTCTGCCCCTTCTCCCATGTTGATTTCATTCAGCAGCGCAGAGCTCCTGACTCAGCCTTTTGAGGAAAAGACTCGACGGAGAACCGCCTCACCCCTTCCAACCAAGACTTCGGCTTTGGCAGGGGTGTCTTTAGATCTTGGAAATAAGGGTGTGTTTCTCATTGCATACCGATGGGTTCGGAGGGGGCTTTGAGGCGACTCTTCGTTGGTTTCGGGCTGGTTTTCTGCGCAACTGACTAGGGTGTGACCGGCTGTGGCCACATTCTCCTTGAAAAATCAAGTTAGTTTAAGGGTTTGTCGGTGACCTTTGTTGGAACTGTTCTTGATTGCCCCAAGGGAAGGAGGTCCGAATCATGGCCATTCGACAGTATTTTTTTCGTTATTTGCCTTGGGCGTTGCTCTCTGTGCCTTTTCTTGCTCTTTCCTTCACCTTCTGTGGCAAAGCTCCTTCTCCATCCTCGTCTGAGGGAGGAGCCAGTCGCCAGACGAGTTTGGAAACAGCCAGCGATCGGGGAACCGGTGTGAACTTGCTCCTCTGGTCTCATTCGAGCAAGGGTGCTCAATCTTCGCAACGGTGCTGGTACTACAAAGAGCATGCAGCCTCGGCCCCCGATGCGGAACGCTATGGCACCAGTGTGCGCCTGAAACCCAATGAGGCTAGTAACGCCGATCTGCTGGCTGCCTTGAAAGACAAGCACCGCATCTACAGCTTGCAGGCACTGGGAAAAGCTATTCCTTTGTCGAGCTGCTTCGGAACGGGTGGCTTTTCCCTGACGGGCTGCCTGAGCTACTTCCAGGCAGTTGGTTATGCCGGAGACCGGGCCTATGGTGTGGCCTTTGCCATTATGGCCGTGTCCAACAATGCAACAGATTTGGATTCGACCCAAGCACATCCCGCAAATGCTTTGATGTCAAGAGACTACACAAAGCGTGTGGCAGAGCTGCAAATTCGGGAGCTGGTTGATTCCATCAAAAAGCTCCCCAACAACAGTGCTGCAGCTCGGTGCAAACCTTCCAATGCAGTCTTTGCGCGCTGAGACATTCTCTTTCCTCAAGCTCATGGGATCTCTGCCGATCATCCTTTGCAATTGAAACAAATGACGGATCCACCTGCCTGAGGCCGGAAGAAATGGGGTGTTGAGGTGTTGAGGTCGCTTCAAGCTGGTTTTTCAGGTGTTTTGCTGGCCACAGCATTTGTTCTCTTTAGTTTGGCAGCTTTTCAGCTCTCTGATGGCGGAGCCATGGCCTCTGCGGGTGAGGGCTCGGAGACCTCGCTTCACGTGTTTGAAAGCCCCTTCGATCGCTCTTCAGAAGCTCCTGATTCGTGGGTCTCCGAGCTCTTCAATGGCGAGTCGAGCTCACAAAAGAGCTCCCCCCTGCGGCTGAAACTTTCCCTGGAGTCGGTAGAGAAAGGGGGAGAGCCCTCGCGGCTGGGCTGGTTCCATCTCAGTCAACACCGTCTTGGGGTTCACAGACCAAAAACCCTCGGTGGAACCAAGCTGCAGCAATGGGATGCACTTCTTCCGACCGAGCACCAGCTGAGCACTTCTCAATTGCCTTTGGCCGCAGCGCGTGAACTTGTGCCCGCGGCCTGCCAAGCCCTCAGTGCAGCAGGAGATGCAGTGCATGAAGTGGAGAGTGTTTTGGTGAGCAATTTGGCCGAACTCTACTGGGCTGTTTGCCTTCGGGGGGGGCTCACCGCTCCCCGAGAGCTCACAATCGTTTATCAGCTGTCCCATGAGAGCCCCTTGAGTGATTTAACTTCTGCGCAAGTGGCCGCTGTCGATCACTTTTTCCTTCCCCTTCGCTCCGGAGGTGTGTCTTCGGTGCTGCGCATTGGCCAGGCTCGAGAGCACGACGATGGGGCCAATCAGCCTGAAGACGACGGCTCATCTCTCTGGGGAAACTGGTCAGAAGCCACGGCATGGGTGATGGATCATCTGATCCCAGCGGTGGATCTCACAGCCGATTTTGCAGTGAAGGACTGTGCGGGAGATCTGGGCACCAACTGTGCCAAGGCGTTTTTTCAAGAGTCTGTAGGTCTGCCGCAGCGCCTCGAGTTTCCTTTGCTCGTGATGCCCTATTGCCGCAAGGCTGACCCTTCCGCTGAATTTGCAGCCCAGGTGATCTGGCGGGTTTTGGAACAGCTCAGTGTGCACGAATCCCACTCCTGGGGAGTGCAAGTTGTGGCCTTGGGCTGT
>JANQPW010000943.1 GCA_028285285.1 Silvanigrellales bacterium | reverse complement strand
TACCTTTTGCCCTCACATAACCTCACCCGCTGTGCAGATGGTGTTGTGCGTTCCCTTTCCCGAAAGGAACGCATGGAAGAAGACCTGCTGCGCATGGCCGCTTGCCACATCAAAACAGTGCGAGTCGGCGAGTTCGCTTGGGCCACACTGAGCCCCAAGCCCAACACATTCCACCCTGAGCTCTTCACTGAGTTCCTGGATCTGGCCCACACCCATGATTTTGAGGTTGTCTTTTGCACGCCCACCGCCTGTCCGCCGAAATGGCTCATTGATTTGCACCCCAACATTCTTCCGCTCAACGCCCAGGGCAACACCGTGCACTGGGGCTCGCGCCGCACCATCGACGTTCATGTGGATGCCTACCGCCAGGCTGCCGCGGCCATCACAGCAGAAGTTGCAAAAGCCTTCGGGAACCACTCTGCTGTGGTGGCCTGGCAAATCGACAATGAATTTGGATGTCATGGTTCCGCCTTCAGCTCCAGCGCTGCAGCAACCAGCGCCTTTCGCCAGTGGTTGCAGAAAAAATACGGTTGCATCGAGGCCATGAACGAGGCCCACATGGGCTGCTTTTGGTCTCAGCTGTGCTCTTCCTTTGAAGAGGTCGAGCTGCCCAAAAGCAGTTGGACCGACAACAACCCCCATTTGGAATTGGATCACCAGCGCTTCGTTTCCGAAAGCTATGCGGAGTTTGCAAGGGAACAGGAGAGCACCCTTCGCAAAGAGAGCCCGGGTCGCGCCATCACCCACAACCTCATGAGCTCTTTTCTGGATCTCTGCCCCTGGCAGTTGGCGGCCCCACTCGATGTGGTGGGTTTCGACCACTATCAAATGAGCGGAGCACCTCACCCCCCCAACTCTTTTTGGAACTTCTCTTTGATGCGCTCGTTGAAACACGCTCCCTTCTGGGTGCTCGAACAACAACCCGGCCAAGTGAATTGGATGGAGATCAATGGCCGGGTTGCCCTCGAGTGGGTGGGGCTCTGGAGCCTGCAGGCAGCCACCCTGGGTGCAGATAAAGTGTTTTTCTTCAGCTGGCAAAAGTTCCCTGGCGGAGCCGAGCAGTACCACGACGGTATTCTGGGAACGGACGTTCGGGTTCCTGAAACCCGACAAGAGCAAATTCTTAGGCAAACAGCCGAGATCCAACAGCTCCTTTGTGAAGACCTCGGAACTGCAGACGAGTTGCTGCCCTCACCTCAATCAACTGTGCTGGCTCTGCTCGACTCCAGCAGCGTGTGGAGCCATGACATCGCTTCCCAGTCGACCCACTACACTTCGCTGAAGCAGCTGGAGTGGTTGGCACGATGGG
>JANQPW010000915.1 GCA_028285285.1 Silvanigrellales bacterium | reverse complement strand
AGCTTCGCCAAACTATCGAGGTAAATTTGATAGAGCTTTTTATTCTTGATGATCGCTGCTTGAGCGGTGTCTGCTGTGAAATCAAGAACACCCTTGGTGAATTTTCCGTACCGTTCCGTCAACCTTGAAATGAGTTTGCCCACCTGTGGGTGGTCGCCCACGAAGGGCATGCGCCCAAACAAGTCTTTCAAAATGTTTGAGAACCACTCAGCCTTGGGCATAGGCACTGTCTTCACGAAGTCATCGCCCGACTCACGAAAGGCAACCTTGAAGAAGTCACGCAGCGCCTGATTCTTTATCAAACCACCTTTGAGCACGAGTGACTCACCAGCATCTCCAACAATGAGCGCTCCCTGGTCAACCAAGTTGGCCCAAACGCTCGTGGTCTGCACTGCTCCCGCCGTGAAGGCCAAGCTGAAGGCCACCGAAATGCTGAAACCCATGAGGTCATTGAACATGAGGTCTTCACGGTAGCGCTTGGTTTGCTCAATGGCGCGAGAACCACAGCCTTCGCCTTGACCCGAAATGGGGCTGGTGAGCTCCGACTCCTTTCCGGCGTGCAACCAGGCCCACGCCGACGGAGAGATAATTCCGGCCAACATCACCACGTCATCAACAAGCAGGCCTCCGAGTGGGCCGCCAAGAAGCGATGCCGAAAGACCCATCTGCACCAAGATCTGCGAAATGGTCATGGCCCGATCGCGGTTCTCTCTGCTCTCCGCCTTGTCGAGCTCGTGCTGCTCCAAAACGCACAGCCCGCGCTCCACATCGGTGTCGCCTCCATACTGAATACGTGCCGATGAAACAACCCGCGGGATCAGTCCAATGTCTTCGTCTTCCAGCACGCTCTCCTTCAGCTCCAGGCGCTTGAGATCGGCATCCGATAAAAAGTAACTACACATCGTGTCGAGGCTACGTAAAAGAGTTTCCTTGTCTTGATTGTTGGCATTGACGGAACAGGTTTGAGAAACCCCATCTGGGCCCACGCTGTTGGCAGGAATAGGTTCAAAGCCAGCAGCCCCTTGCAAATTCGCCTCAATCATCCCTTTGGCCACGCTCACATGCGGGTACTTCGCCTGGCACAGATCTCCTGTGCAGGTGAAGGCCTCAAAACACGCAGGCGCTTTACCTTTAAAAGTGCCTACGAGTTCGTTCATTGTTGGCGCCTCTCTCACCGAGCTTCCAATTCGACGCGAGAGAGAAAGAGCCATGATTTCCACCGCAGAGGTTGCAGCCGCAATCATATATTTCTGTTGGTATTTCTCGTTCTTTTTTTTCTGCTGTTTGTTTCTTCCCTTTTCTTCCCGATCGCGGAAGGGAATCCAAGACGCGTCTTCAAGGTCCACTTCTTTGGCCATGGTGGGAAGACAATTGAAACCAATCTCTCCCTCACCCTTCGCACCGTTGGCCTCAGGGTCCACATCGTTGAGAGACTTTGTCTGAGGTTGAAACTTGCAACCCGACATGACCATGGTGGTTATGGCCACGGAAAACAATGCCAGAAAAGGAATCACAACACGGAGTTGCACTCCAGAGATGGTCTCGTCTGTTTTCCAACGGTTCATACGTCTCCCTTTGCTTGCTACCAACCTTTCGGTCGCAGATGGGGAACGAGGAATGCAACTTTTGACTCCTCTCACTTACTGGCTGCCTGCTGGCCTTTATTGGCGTGCCAAATGCAGATCCCTATTTTTTGAGAAACACTTCAGTTTCTCGACGGAGCGGGGAACGCAAGATTTGGACCATCGAGGATTCTTCAGTGAATCTTGCCGTTTGAAGTCTGGCACTGCAATTGCTTTAGCTTAACTAAACGACTTCAGAGTCGATAACGTAGCACCAAGCCCAAGGAGCACCAAATGAAGGTTATAAGTCTCATATCATTGGCCTTATTGGCAGTAGCAGTAGCAGGATGTATGAATGTCTTAAGATTTGACGGTGAAAGCGCATCTGTCAAAAATCAAGACAACGCCCCGGCTGTGATTTCAAAAGAGCCCCTCTACCACCGCTTCCAGGGCGACCAGCCTGCCGACGCCCGCTGGAGAGACTTTGGCTATGTGAACAGCACCTATGGCGAACTTCCAGAGATGATTGAGCTCCACGACACTCTTCCAGCCGATGAGGTTCGGGACGACATCTTCGCTGAGGGCGAAGGGGAAAAGCCCAAGAACTTTTTCCAGCGCATTGCCAGCATGCTGTGGAACGCTCCAGGACGCGTGCTTGAAGCCTTCAAACTCTACAGCGTGACCTCAGTGAAATACTATGTGCGAGTGTTCGAAGGTGATTTTCACCAGCACGAGTTCGAAAAAGAGGGGCACAAGCCTCACAGCTCTTTGACCTTCCCAGAAACAAAGTCGCGCCACTACTTTGCCAACCTGCGCGGGCATGTGATGGCAGCCGACTTCCTCGAGAAGTTTCTCAACAAAAAGCTCATTGACGGCATCAGCCTGGCCGGAGCCACCTCTAAGGGAGAGCTGGCCGACCTCAACGGTGATGGAAAGTCGGACATCGTCGTCACGAAATTCGTTGACGCCAACATTCGCCTCGACAAGCTCCTTGGAGTTACAGAAGATCCGCGACAGGCTGCTGAAGGGGAAAACATTGTTTCTTCGTTCATCAAGGGCAACCTCGACCAAGGTTGGAAGAAAGGACTGGTTGCCGCAAGCAATATGATCTCCCCCGTAGGATTCATTTTCTCGGCTGCCGTGTTCCAGGAAGACAAGGAAAACCCCAAGAACAGCAACTTCCGCACAGTGAACTGGCCCAAGGTTCGCATGCAATTCGACGACTTTGGCAAGTTCCAACCCCACGCTATCTTTCAAAACATTGCTGATGTTCCCAAGCTGGAAAACCTTGCCCAAGACTTGAAAGACGGAAAGATCACCGAAGAGCAATTCAAGAAGAAACAAGATGAGATTCTCGGACGCGTGCTCAAGGCCGGCTGGGCCGACTTCAATGCCGACCAAAAAGACGATCTCGTTCTGGCCAAGAAAGAAGGCGCCCGAATTGAGGTTTACATTTGGTTGAACACCACCAAGGAACGCGGCTCTCGCAACATTTCATTCAAGGCTGTTCCTATTAAGTGGGTGAGCGAAGAAATGCTCAACCTGTCTTTGCTCGCAACCATTACCGCCTCTGAAATCCGCTTCCCCGACATCAACGGCGACGGTGCCGCTGACATTGTGACAGTGGACGAATTCAAGCTCCCCATCGTGGGCGGTTTTAACCACATGGACGATATCGGTATTAAGATCGCCATCAACAACTTCCACAACAGCGACCAAACAAAGTGGCAGTCAAACGGCCACAAAGACATGGCCAAAGACAATGGCCGCTTCACCTACCGTGAAGACCTCAACCTCAAAATCACCGAGCAAGAGGTAGCTGCATTGGCCATTCCCATTCCTTTCTTCTCGAAAGAAGACTACACCGGCTTTGTGGATGTTGATGGCGACGGTTGTGAGTCTTACACCCGTATCGGGAACTACGCTCCAAGCAGCCGCTTCAATCTTCCGCTCTTCAGCAACTTCTCAGACCGCATGATGTCTTACAACAAGACCGACTGCGCGAAGATGAAAGAACTCACGAACGTGACTCGCCCGTCTTACCGCGTCTACAAAAGTGCTATTCCTAAACCACTGAAGGTTCAGGTTCAAAAATAAAGGCCGTCCGCAAAACTTGAGTTTTTCTCTGAAACTCAAGTTTTTCCTTAGGTTCTGTGCCACTCTGCCGATAGAGATGCATCCCCCTTGAAAGGAGATCGCAATGGGCAGAGTGGTTTCTTCATTTTCCCTCGTGGTGCTCAACGTCCTCATAGCAGCACTCAGTTTTTCCATGCTCAATGGCTGCAAGAAAAGAAACCTGGCCGACAGTCGGCAGTTCGACCGGTACGGCATTGAAGGGGCTGGCATCAACGAACAGGTCGTGCAGAGCCTCGACAATCTCTACAACTTGGAGAGAGGCGGAAAGCAGTGGACAGGCTCTCAAGCTGGCGATGAAGACGTGAACAACTTCGACCTGGAACAAAAAGTTCCCGCCATCGACACTTACAAGGCCAACCCCCGGTTCATTTTGCACGGAAAAGATCAAAGCAAACCCGAAGCCAACCTGATCAACCAATTGGTTGTTCTTCAAGAAACAAACGCTCCTAACGACTCCTCCCCGAGCTTCTGGCTCAGCCTGGAAGACATTTCCGAGCCGGGCACACTCCTGGGCCAGCAAATGTCGATTGAATCGTTGATTTGGCTCATTGGCTATGAGCCCAAGGCTAACAAGATCGAATATTTCCTTGCAGACGGTAAAACTCGAGTTTCCAAAGACGCCAAGACCTTCATTCACAAAGCCCTGCTGGTGGTTCCACCGAACGTGCTGGAGCAAACCTATCAAACTGCTGCGAATGCGTCTGGCGAGCCAAAAGAGAAAGTGAAGAAGCGAGCCAGAACCCTCGGCGTCGGCGGCTTTCTTCAGTGGCTCAAAGACCTCCCCGCTTTTGAACTTCCTGAGCGGGGAGATCTCGCCGTTGCTGAAAAAGGTGGACCTTTGCGTGTTACAATCAATTTCTTCGACTTGCGACCCGGCCGCTTTATCTATCAGAGGGAAGGAACTGGCTACGCCAGTGATGTGTACTTACCAAACAGCGACGATAGAGAAACAGGGTATTGGGCCACACCCCTGCAAAACAACATTATTTCGAAGTTTGCGCAGCGGCTCACCAATGGTCTGATCGCTCCAAAGTATTTGGAAGGTTTCCGCTTGGCCCAGCCGGTAGCCGGAGATCCCTTCTCCAAAGACCCCAGCGACTTTCCCGATCGCATTGAAGGCGTGAACCCCTTCCGGCTCACCAAGGTGAAATATGGCCCCGGCAATATGAATCTGCACATCACTCAACGGCCTAAATTGCGCGGCACTCAACTGCAGTGGAGGCTAAAGGCGCAACTTGCCACGAAAAAGCCGGAGGCACTCCGAGCCTACCTTTTCGTAGCCGCGGAAACCCTCAAAGCCGTGACCCAGTTCTCACTCAAAGGTCTTTGCCACAATGCCGTTGACGCTCGATCAATTGGAATCTATGAGAGCGAAGACGCCAGCGAACTAGAGGTGCGCCTCACCAACTTTGGTGACACCACGACGGTCGGAGACAAGCCCCGCACACGCGGCAAGGTTTATCAAGACTCACCGGCCAGCATCAAGCGAGAAAAATGCGCGTATGGCAATGACCTCGTTTCCTGGGCGCTCATGGTAGCCAAGCTGGGCTTTCTCAACGACCAACAATCACATGTGCATGAGGTTGTGCATAGGCAAAAGGGCAAAGTCTCCAAGCGTTACGCTGCTTTTGTCGAGGCTTTTTCCAAAGACCTCAGACAGGCAGTTGCAGCAATAACCACAGAGGGAACGGAAGAATTCAAAGCTGCTGTTGGTTTGGAGGGCCTCGTGGAGTCACTCATCCTCACCTCATCGACTCAAGCACCTCACCATCAGATGCTTGTGACCACAGATCCAAAAGAAGAGGCCTTTTACCTCAGCGAGGGGTGGTTTGTCACCGCGCAAAAATACGCAGAAAGCCTCTCTTCTTTGTTCTCTTCTTCAAGCAACTGATGACATGAAAAGCGCTGCATTCACATTCTCCTTTGTTTTGGTCTGCCTCTGCTTTTCGGCCTGCATTCCAGAGTTTTCAAAGGGCCGGCTCAAGGCCATTGTGTCCAGTGACCACTCCGAATTTCTCATTGAAAAGACCACCTTGCTTGAGGGAGCGCCACCCTCAAAGCTGCCCGAACTCTTTCCTGATCTTCCTACTGGAGTGGCCAATTCTCTTGATGGAGTGGGCATGTGCTATTGGCATGTTGAGGCACACGGCGAGACTGTTTCTTTGAACGACGCCAATGGCAACCCCAACGAAGAGGTTCGCGACAACATGATTTCGCTGGGTGAGCTCATCACACCCAAGATGATCCGCTTTTCAGACTTGCTCTCCAGCATGAAAGAGTCTGAAGACCCCGAACTGGAAAAAAAAGCTGACAACGTCGCCTCTTCAACTGGTGAAGCACACAACGCTTTCCTGCAAGCAGGAGTTGCACTGGGAGTCATCACCATCGGCGATGCCGCGACCCAACAGGCCAACACCCCACAGGCCCGGCGAATGGTCTCTGAAATGCAGCACAACCTGGGAATTCTCACCGGCCCACAGTTGCCGGGCGCTCACAAAATGGTGAGGGTTTTTGGGGCCGATTCTCTCAGCTCTACCATAGGAGGGTTTGAGAAGAGCCGGGACATACGAAAGATTTTAGGGCCCCTACAAAACCAACTCAGAACCCAGGGTCGCCCCAACATTTCCACTCGTGCTTATGCCCAGGTGAAGCGTTTTCGAACCACAGCCCATGGAGTTCAAGAAGTTCTTATGGTGGTCGAACCTTCCCTAACAGGGGGCTCTCAAATGAAGGTGCGCCACTTTTACCGCGCTTCTCACGAGAAAAAGATCGGCAAAGTGATGTGGAAAGAAGCCAGCGAAAATTCAGTCCGAAAGTTCACACGTATTCCCAAGCAGGCATTTGACGATTCACTCAAGAGTCTCCGCCTGCTGGCCAAAACGGGAGGAAAGTCGAGCGTTGGCGGAAAAACCGGTGCGCTCGTGAGCAAGGAGCTTTTTGAGTCTTCCGACATGGTCTTCCACTCTGCCAGCAAAGGTGCTCGAAGGTTTGCCAAAGAGTGTGCAACGGGCTCTGCCGCCGCTCGGCTCACCTGCCTCGCTGTGCTGGGAACCTTCTTTTCTGCAGGCCATGCAGTTTCCAGAGCTTACAATCGCCAACCGGCGAGCCCCAACCGCACCGTCAAAGGCCTGAGGCAAATGCCGGAAGCTCAGCCAGAGGCTCCAACACAAAACTCCACAACGGAGAGCGCTCCATCGCAGAACTCTCCATCGCAGAGCCCTTTTGACATTCTGGCAGAAGACACCGACCTCATTGCAAAACTCAACAATCTTTTTTCTCAGGTCACCCGATCCATAACAGTGGAACCGGCCCAGCTCGCCCTTTTGAAGCAGAAGATCATCGAGCGGTCGAAGGAGTCCCAACTGCCTCCGTGTGAAGATGCCTT
>JANQPW010000087.1 GCA_028285285.1 Silvanigrellales bacterium | reverse complement strand
CTTCCTATGTCGTAACTACAAAAGTGGATTCTAAATTCAACCGGTGTTCACTTTATGAACAGTTCTGATCAGGTTTATGGGGTGCAGTCGTCAGCCCCAGATCTCCCAGATCCATCAGACGAGCCCTTGGCCCTTTAGTGAAGCAACTCCGCTGCTCTTTGCTAAACTGCGGCGCTGCGAGCACAAACTCATGACTCCAATCTCTCATAAAGGCAGCTTCGGAAAGCTGCAGAAACCTTGAAACGTGACCTTGAAGCGATTCGAGATCTCTCAGGGCCTTCGTGGGATTTCTTTTGCAGGAAACAAAGCGAACGATTTTGTTTTCTTCATCAATACAAACGAAGTCGATTTCCACTTCCTTCTTATGCCAGTATCCCGATATCTCCTTAGTGACTTGAATGTCCCCTACACCCAATCGACTCCTCTCACGAATGCTCCTTCGCACCATTTCTTCTAAGGCAAATCCCTCATTGGCCTGCAACAACTCCAGTGCACGGCTGATCAAAAAGTCAGATCTTCGAAATTGAGAGGCCTCAACTTGAGCTCTCAGGCTGCTCAACCACGATGTGAGAAAGAAGTCTTTGATACGGTAGCGAGCATTGCGGGAATTGGGTTTTGCAAAAATGGGAAGAAGCCGCTCAACAAGGCGATATTTGTCAGTCAAAGTCTTCAGGTAACTGCCAATCTGCGAGTCAGATTTTTCACCATACTGCACTCGCAAGGCAACCATGAGATCCCCATGACTGCACATGGAGTTTCTTGCTAGAGCATTCAAAACAGCATCATACTGTCCACGAAGCTCTGCGAGAAACCAGTTTTCCGCCTCAGATCTCAGGGGAGCGGCACTGCGAAAAAAGAGTCCATCAAGAAGATCCTTATGGTCTGCAGCTAAAACCCCCTGTTCAAAAGCATCACGATAGAACTTCGGGACACCTTCAAAGAGATTCCACAAAAACAAAAGACGGCTTGGGCTCAAACAATTGTGATCGACGAGAATCTCACTCACAGTGCTCGGCAACAGGTGCTCGAGGGTGAGTTTGTTTGTCGCACGACCAAATAGGGGAGCATGCCTGTCCTCCAGCAGCGCCGACATTTCCGTGTGGAGCGAACCCAAAACAATCAGCGGGCCAGAGGTCGAGTCCGAGCGACTTTGGACTCTGTCCACAGACTCCTGCAGGAAACTGTTGAACTCAAAAAGAGGTTTCCGAACAAAGTATTGAAACTCGTCAAGAATGACGGCCCATCCGTCCGATATCAGCTGCTCCACAGCTCGTGCCATTTCCTGGAGGCTACGCGGTGGACTCGATTGAACCCCATGCGTCAGCATGGCCTCCCGAAATCGAGTGAGCACACCAGCAGGAGACGAGTCTGGAACCTGCATGTAAAAGGACTTCTCTTGGTACCGTGCAGGAAGAGCTTGCTGGATCAGACTGGTTTTACCAATGCGGCGACGACCGTCAATTTTCAGAAAAACCCACTGTTTTCGACTCAGAATCTCAGCTAGCTCAGTGACTTCGCTTTTCCTACCGTAGAACTTCCAAGACATCACTCGAACCTACTTTTATCAATTGTTTCTCGAAACTTAGAGACAAAACCAGATTAACATAATGAAAAATAATAAAAAGGAACCCGGCCACAGTCAGTTCAACCAGTCAGAAAACGGCTTCTTCCAGTCTTGGGACTTCCCAAAAACTTGGGTGAGACCCTCTTCACAAGTCTTCCAGTCTTTACCTTGAGCAACGCGGATTGCAGCCTGCACCCCATGTTGCTCTATGAGCCACTTCGAAAGCACGCCACCAAAGAAATAGGCGTATTCATCAGTGTCTTGTTGGGGTACGAGCGAAGGAGAGCGAAAGTCGACCGTGCTCAGGAGCTTCCGTGCAACTTGACCATAGTCGTTCCAGATATCCTGGCCTCCCTTTTCCGCATACTCAACTCCCGCAAACTCCTCAATTCCCTGAACAAACCACCTGGGACACTGGTCAAAAGAGTACTGCCCATGCTTCGTGTTTGTCGCGTAAAGCGCGCCCTGAAAAAACTCGTGCATCAAGACCTTGGAAAAATAGGCTTTCAGATCAAGCCCAGCTCCGAAGCGATTTCCCTTGTGGCTCCCCGGCGACAGCATAAAAATCAATGAATCGGAACGCTGATAACCAACGGCACCTCCCTCATAAACGGGAAGAATGCCAGCCGGTGTTTTCAGGTTGATAGATTGGTCTCCAAAGTAAAACTCACACCGACCCATTTCCTCAACAACGCTCGCATCATTTGTAGAGGAAAAGTACCGTGCTATTTCTGCTTCCATTTCTGAAACAAGTTTAACCAAACCACTCAACTCCGAGACCACAGAAGAGGACACGAAAACATCACACGAGGCGCTCGATCCCTTTTCCACAAAAGTTTCCATATGTGCAGACATCTCAACAAGGGGAAAGTCAGGGAGACCAGACTGCCCAGATGAATCGTCACTTGTTGGTTCATCAACCAGTCCAACGGTGAAACTCTCCGCCGAGGCTGCAGGGGGGTCGAATGAGTAGGTGTAAAAGGAATCAAGAATTCCATCGGAATCATCGTCGTAGCCCACCCAGGCAGCCAGCTTGCCGACAGAGGCGCTCTCCCCAACAACCCCAGGAACCTCGGCGGTATAAAACACCGGTGCCGTGTTAACTTCCGAATCTGCAAACTGAGGAGCGGTTTGGTACTGGAACAAAACACCTGCTTGGTCTTCACGGAGCACCTGCACACCGTTTGAGCGAAACTCAAGAAACACGGGCAAGCCACTTTCCGCAGAGCGCCCTCCTAGAGTGAACATCTGTGAACCGAGATCGGACTCGGTTATGTTGAAGGGCGTGGACTTGTTGGATCCTGTTCTTGAAACGCAGGCGGAAATCGCGGAAAAGCCAAACACAAGCATCACGCTGCCGACTGTCCACTTCAGAAAGCTCTTGCGAACACCACAGAAGCTCTCGGTAATCAACTTCCCGTCGGCACACCTCATGACCTGCTCCCCTTTTCCAGCTCCTCAATTTCAGCCCCCATGGCTCGCAACTTGGGAACGAGGTTGTCATACTTTCGGTGCAGTTCCTCGATGTTACTCAGGTGTGTCTTTCCCTCGGCCACCAGCCCCGCCACAACCAAACACATTCCCGCACGAATATCAGTGGGCAGCGCAAACTTCCCCGCAACGAGAGGTGTCTCTCCTTGCACAATGGCGGAGTGCACATAATTTCGGTTTCGGAATCGGCATGAAGCCTCACCCAGGCATTTCGTCGAGAGTTGAATCTTCGCACCCATTTCGTTGAGATAGTTTGTGTAGCCGAGGCGATCTTCAAAGACGGTTTCGTGCAGCACACTCACACCTCGGCTCTGGGTGAAAAGCACCATGAAAGGTTGCTGCCAGTCGGTCATAAACCCTGGGTGCACTTCGACTTCAATGTGGGTGGCCTCAAGCGGTCTGCCATTTGGAGCCGAGACCCAAAGACCATCTGAGTTGATGCGAAAGTCAGCACCCATGCGCTGAATAAAGTTGATAAAGCTGTAGACAGGTTCATGCGGCATTTTTTCCAAGAGAACATCTCCGCCTGTTGCAAGAGCTGCCACAGCAAAAGACACAGCCTGATTGCGGTCGGGCATCACCCGAAGTTCACAGCCCCTGAGCTTCTGAACCCCTTCAATAACGTAGCAGCGGTGGGAGTTGACCATGATGTCGGCACCCATTTTCTGCAGCATTTTCACAAGCTCGGTGATTTCTGGCTCAATAGCGGCGTTTTCAATGACCGTGCGACCCCGGGCGAGCGTTGCCGTCATGATCAGGTTCTCTGTGGTCATCACGCTGGGAAAAGGCAGGATGAGGTGCGCCCCGTGCAACCCCTCTTTTCCAACACTCAGCCGGTACTCTGCCCGTTCCTCATCGAACTCAACTTGAGCGCCCATCTTTTCGAGCCCGTCTATGTGAAAATTAACAGGGCGCTTTCCGATCTTATCTCCGCCCAGCTTGGCAAAAAATCGGGTTTCACCAAATCGGTGGAGCAACGGACCCGCCGCCAAAATCGAGATGCGGTTTTTCCGACAAATCTCTTCAGAAACCGATGAGTGTTTGAGATGGCCTGAACACAGCTTTATTGTTTGTTCGTCGAGGTTTTCCACCTCGCCGCCCAAAGACTGATACAACTCTTCCACAATGTAGCGTTCATTGACCGCGGGAGCCCCTTTGATGAGCACAGGCTCGGAGGTCAGCAAGGAGGCGATGATGCACTTGGTGACCTGATTGGAACTTCCGGCAATCGACACACGGCCCCCGCTAAGCTTTTTGCCACCACTGATGATCATTTCAGATGCGCCGCCGGAGTTCTTTTGCATAGTTGCCCGCTTTCTTTCAAATTTCCTTGTCAAATTGTTCAGGATATTCCATATCAGACAGGGCTCCAATCAGCATCCGGAAGAGATCTCGCTAAATCTTGACAATATTAATCAAGATTTAGTAGCTTCGAGGAAGATATCGATCGTTGCTTTCGGAGTAGCTCGTGAACCTCACTTCAAAAAGCCGCTATGCCTTTAAAATCATGATTGATTTGGCAAATCGAAAAAAGGATTCTCTGGTTGAACGCAGCGACATTGTGGCCATACACGGCATTCCACCGAGCTATCTCGATCACATTTTGCTCCGGCTTAAAAACGGCGGCCTCATCTCAAGCCGAAGAGGCCGCCGCGGAGGCTACGTTCTTTTGAAAAACCCTAATGATATTTCTGTGTTTGAAATTGTGAAAGCAGTTGAAGACTCCGTTGAGCCTGTGCAGTGTCTGGTTTCTCCAGAGCTTTGCCAACACGAAGACGTGTGCGTTTCGAAAGGAGCGTGGCAACTGGTTTTTGATTCACTGAAAGCCAGCCTATCCAATATTTCTCTTAGCCGGCTTGTGGCAGCAGAAAACCAGACGCTCCGAAGCTTAGCCTCTGGAATCGAAGAGCAGTCACATTCCGCAGTACAAGAATGTCGTTCGGCAACACTGAAAGCCACTTCCTCACGGCAGGAGAGCCAAAAAGGA
>JANQPW010000851.1 GCA_028285285.1 Silvanigrellales bacterium | reverse complement strand
GACGAACAAACAACGGGTGTGCGGAAACTGCACAGTCAGGGGCTTTGTTTGTTCAGAAGGAGAACAGGTGACTCCTGTTTTGAGGTGAAAGTGAGAGCATCAGTTTTCATCAGTTTTCGGGCGACCCTTTCTCCCAACTCAAGAGCATGATGGGTACCCCGGTCCCATGGGTAAACCTGGGCCATTGTGGCTTGGAAGAGACCAGAGTGCCCCTCAACCTCCAAAGGCAAAAGACGCTTTGAAGCACCGCATTCTGGAACAGGTTGGGCCCAGGGGGCCCGCTTCACCCAATATTGGATCACATCTGAGGCTTGCAAACTGGGGTCAATTTTGCGCAATGCCAGCAAGGCCAGTTGCTGCACTTCATCATCAGCTCTGAGAAAGCTCTTGCTGTCATGTTCACAGTAGTCTGCAACGTAGCAGATGTGTTGGTTGTCAAACTCTGCGGGATCAACGAGCTGAGTGTGCTGGACAACGGCAAGAAAGGGAATGCTTTTTGTTTTCCTCAGGCTGTACCAATAATGGGACTCACCCCGAAGAGGACGTTTCAACGCAAAGATACAGACCAAGGCTCCCAGATAGGCAGGAGCCGGCTGCATGGCTTGCTGAATGCCTTGCTCAGCTTTGCTCCCAGAGAAGAAGCGAGCCATCAATTGTGGTGCTACTGTGCTGATCACGGCATTGTGCTGCCGCGGGGGTAAATTCTTGGCTGAGAGCGTGTACATGCCGTTTGGAGAGGGTTGGATGCGCTCTATGGGGGTGCCCGTTAGCACATGGACCTTCTTTTGCAGTAAGTGCTGCTCTGCGGCATTGACCAAGTGTTGAAAACCCCCTTTGATGCTCCCCAGGCGAGCGGTGCGGCTATGGATGCGAGCCCAGAGCCAAGCCATGTTGACTTTGTCGGCGTGCGGCCCGAACTTGCCTTTGAGCAGGTCGTGCCAAACCCCGTTGAGCGCCGCTTTCCCCATCCACTTTTCGCACCAATCTGTCGCTGTGTTTTGCTCCAAAGCCTCCCAGTTCTGCGTTGTTTTCAATCGGAGCAACCCAAGGCCCATGTGCAGCCGATCTCGCAGGGGTAAGCAGGGAAAGCGCAGGAGCGAGGGCACGCTGTCTAAGGGGTGGAACTCTCCGTTGGCGCATTCCAACACTGTCGAGACTCTCTTGAAAAAAAGATGGTCTGCCACCCCCCAAGCTTTGGCGTGTTCCACAATTGCCGAGTCTCCAGTGAACCAGTGGTGGTAATAGTCCTCAAGGCTGCTCTTCCAGCCGGGTTCTTTGAAACCCGAGGCCAAGCCTCCTAACCGGTCGGTGCTCTCGTAAAGAACGATTTCCATGTTGGGTTGCAGCTTGCACAGCGTGGTTGCTGCGGCAAGGCCCGTGAAACCACCTCCAATGATGCCCACGCTGGGTTCGGACATGCCGCTTCTGTCAATCACAATCATCTCATGTTGCGGGGTCGAAAGAGGCTCCTTTGAGAGTGTAGCATTTTCGGCACCTAGGGTGCGAAACCTGGAGGAGATCTGTTGGCAGTTGGGCGGGCATGGGCTACATTACCGGCCTTCACAGACTCAATTGAGGAAGGACTCCAATGATTGTCTTGAGCGAACTGACCATGCGATTTGGGGCAAAAATCCTTTTCGAAAATATCAACGCGCAGTTCAATCCGGGTTGTGTTTATGGAGTGATAGGGGCAAATGGCGCCGGAAAGTCGACACTTTTGAAGCTTGTTGCGGGCAAGCTTGAAGCTGATTCGGGTCAAATCTCTTTGGGAAAAGGTGAACGCCTTTCAATGTTGGAACAGGACCACTTTGCGTACGAAGACCAGCGGGTCATTGACACGGTGATCCAGGGCAATGCTGTGCTGTGGAAGGCCATGCAGGAAAAAGAGGAAATTTACGCTCGAGGCACCTATACCGACGAGGAAAACGAGCGGCTCGGAGAGCTGGAAATGGTTGTTGCCGAAAACGATGGCTATGAAGCAGACGTGAATGCAGCTGTGCTTCTTGAAGGTCTTGGCATTGAAACAGGTCTTCATGAGGAACTGATGAAGACCCTTTCCGGCGGAGATAAGGTTCGTGTGCTCTTGGCCAAGTGCTTGTTTTCCGAACCGGAGATTCTTCTTCTTGATGAGCCCACGAATAACCTCGATGTTCACTCTATCCGCTGGCTCGAGGGTCGGCTCAAAGCGCGCGAGGGTGTCACGTTGATCGTTTCTCACGATCGGCATTTTCTCAACTCAACTGTGAGCCACGTTGCAGATATCGATCGCAACACGATTCGTTTTTTCACCGGTGACTACGATTACTATCTAGCAGCCAGCACCTTGGCGCAGGAGCAAACTGAGTTTGCCAACATGAAACTTGAGAAGCGAAAGGCCGAGCTGGAGCGCTTTGTGGCTCGGTTCAGCGCCAATGCGAGCAAATCAAGCCAAGCGTCGAGCCGCCAGAAGCTCCTTGAGAAGCTCGAAACACAAATCGAAGAAGTGGTCCCGAGCAGGAGGCTCTATCCAAAGTTTCGTTTCAAGCCCAACCGTCAAATGGGAAAACAGTTGCTCCGGGTGGAAGGCGTTTCGAAGTCCTTTCCAGGTGCTACCACAGAAAGCGAAGCCTTGAAGCTCTTTGAAGATGTTCACGTGCAGCTCAACCCCGGTGACCGCCTGGCTGTTGTGGGAGGCAATGGTGTTGGGAAAACGACATTTCTTCGTCTGTTGATGAATGAGCTGGAACCAGACTCAGGTTCGATCGAATGGGGCACCACAATCAGTCTTGGTTACTTTCCCCAAGACCACAAAGAAGCTCTGCCGGACAACACCACGCCTTTTGAATGGCTCCACGGATTTGCACCCCAAGAAACCTATGAGTATGTGCGTGGCTTTTTGGGTCGCATGTTGTTCAACGGAGCGGAACAACAGAAATCAACGGCCGCATTGAGCGGTGGTGAGAGAGCTCGCGTGCTTTTTGCCAAGTTAATGATGGACGAGTGCAATGTGATGGTTCTTGACGAGCCCACCAACCATTTAGACTTGGAGTCCATCATGGCTCTTAATGATGCTCTGAAAGGTTATGAAGGCTCTCTCGTGTTCGCGAGCCATGATATCGAGTTCATTTCAACATTGGCCACTCAGGTGCTGGAGATCACGCCCAAGGGCCATCGCCTCGTTGATGCAGAAAAGTTCTCTTTCTGAAGCCTTCATTTCCATGTTTTTGCAGTTTTTGGCCGTCTGAATTGAGGATCACCCGAGCGTCCTCCCTGACCTTTAAAGCCTCTGCCCACTTTTGCTCCTGGTCTCCCTTTGTTTTTTGCCCAAGGAGGTGCGCTTCGAGACGAACCCCGGCCACGAGCAAAGGGGCGTTGATCAGCAGCCGACATGAGTGGACGGCGAGGAGCAAATTCAGAACGGGTGTACGATGTGCGGCTGCTCAGGTAGCTCTCGAAGAGATGATAAAGCAAAGAGTGTCGTTCTTCTTCTGGCATTTGACTGGCTTTTTCAATTGTTTCAACCAGAGCTAAAGGAACTCGTTTTTCGGCCAGCGCCGTTTCTTTTGACTTGTCAAACAGGTGTCTGAGATGGAGCGAGGTCACGTCACCAGATGAAGGAACAGGAATCTCTTCCGGTTTCAAAGAGAGCTGGCGGCAGATGCTTTTGAAACGGAACACCGTTTCGCTTGTGACGAAAGTCCATGCCCGGCCGGCTGCGGATTGTCGTCCTGTGCGGCCCACGCGGTGAGTGTAGGTTGCTGCATCTTCAGGTGTGCAAAGGTTGATCACCAGAGGCAGATTGTCGACGTGAATGCCGCGGGCAGCCACATTCGTGGCAACCAAAAAACGGATTCGGCCTGACTTGAACTGGGTTAAGACTTGGTTTCTTCCTGCTTGCTGCACATCTCCATGGAGGGCAGCGGCTCGAAACCCATTGCGGTTGAGAAAAGCCACTGCATCTTCACACTCGGTTTTGCGCTCACAGAACACGATGGCTTGGGACACATCGTGCACGTGGAGCAAGTTGTTGAGAGCCTTCATTTCAGTGCCACGGCGCACTTCAACAAAAGAGTGAGCGATGTTGGGCTCTGACTCTCCCCCTTTGACCGCGATCACCGCAGGGGTGCGCAGCATCTTTTTGGAAATGGCCCGCGTGCGGGGGTCCATTGTGGCCGAGAAGAAGAGAGTTTGGACCGAGGTGTTGTCGAGGTGCTCGTGGATAGCGTTGAGTTCCTCTT
>JANQPW010000846.1 GCA_028285285.1 Silvanigrellales bacterium | reverse complement strand
GCACTTGGCTTACCTCCGAAATATGGGCGTGCGAGCCACAATTTCTCTTCCCGTGATCGTCGAGCAGAAGCTTGTGGGTCTTGTGCTCTGTCATTTTTCGAAACCCTTTGTGCCCGACATCCGCTTGTTGCAGATGTGTCGCCACTATGGGGACGTCTTGTCACAAAGGTTGTCTATTGCCACCCTCTCTTTGCGTCGCGATGCCGTGATGGAAAACTCGGAAAGGCTGCGCTCTCCTACGGTGACCTTGGGTTCAGCTATTGAGTATTTGTCTGCGAATGGA
Source organism: Silvanigrellales bacterium (assembly GCA_028285285.1). Taxonomy (GTDB): domain Bacteria; phylum Bdellovibrionota_B; class Oligoflexia; order Silvanigrellales; family Silvanigrellaceae; genus JANQPW01. The sequence goes on along the minus strand of JANQPW010000846.1, from coordinate 1,254 downwards.
GATCGCTTGCTGCAGGCTCTTGGCGCCACAGGTTTGTTTGGGGTTGTGGATGGTGAAAGCTTCCATCATGGGTTGGTGCCAAACCTTGAGGTCGAACAGCGGATGATTGCCTGGTTGCGGAAGCTCGACTTTGCAGACGTCTGGAGTTGCGACTCTCTGGCAGACCATCTGCCCGACCTCTCCCTAGCCGAAACCAAGGCAGCCGGACTGCTTGTGGTGGGCTTGCCCTTAGGGGCAAAAAGGGACTTTTTGGTCTGGATGCGACCTGAAGCAAAGCGCGAGGTGCGTTGGGCTGGCCGCATTGAGTGGGACTCTACCGATTCTGAGCGCATGAAGAATGTGGAAATCACCGAGCTCCGTCGTTTCAATGAGTGGCGTGAGAAACTCGATGGCTACTCGGTGCCTTGGGGTGTGACCGATCGCAGTTTTGCCCTGGGCTTTCGAGAGCGCTTTCTCGAGCTCAGATTTGTTCATCTGCTTGCGGAAATCAGCTCTCATGAAGGCCGTTCGGAATCCACAGCAGTCATCCTGCATGACCTTGGGAATGCTCTCAATGGTGTCGTGGGCCGCTCGTACCAGCTTCGTCTCGAGGTTGCTAAACTCGAGCAGCCACGCTTGGGTAAGCTGCGATCTTTTTTTGCAAAACACCAAGATGAGCTGGAGTTGGCGTTGGGAAGCGGCTCATTTGATGCCGTCTGCCGCTTCATGGACGATGCGAGCAGCTTCACTGACAGCGTGTTGAGTAAGGTGCGCGAGCTGCTTTCACAACTTGATGAGAGTGTTGCGATGTGCACCGAACTCTTGAATGTGAACCGCCATCTGACGTCTTCTCGGGTTGATGTGTCTCATTCTGTTTTGAGCTTGAAAGATCTGGTCGTGGAGTCTTTGCGTCTCATTCCCACTTCCGTGGGCTCCCTCGATCGGCATGTGTCGTTGTCGGGTCTTTCTGTGGAAAAGTCGGTTGTGGGAAACAAACAGTTTTATATGCGAGTGCTGCTCAACATCTTCAAAAATGCGTTGGAGAGTTGTGCTGCGGCGAATCGGGAGGCCAAACTGGAGGTGAGCGTGCGTGAGTCTCCCGATCACATCTCTCTGGTGATCTCAGACAACGGCGGGGGAATCCCTGAGGAAGTTCGCTCGCAGCTTTTTCGAAAGGGCTTCACAACAAAATCAAAAGGCTCGGGCTTGGGCCTCTACAGCTGCAGAGGCATCATGCGCAATGCTGGTGGAGACCTGAGCATTCATAGCCGCGGG
>JANQPW010000824.1 GCA_028285285.1 Silvanigrellales bacterium | reverse complement strand
TCAGCCGCTGCTCAATTTCTCGACGCCCGAAAACAGCATTGGTTGCCAAGGTCACGTGCCGACCAGTGGCATGGAGCAAATCCAGGAGGCGGCGAGCACTTTCATCAGAGTCTAAAATCAAGCAAATGAAGGGATAATCTGAGTCGAAAAACTTCTGTGCGAAACGCTCTACTCGTGCGCGGTTCACTTTGAGCTCGGTTGCCAGAGTTTCGTAGAAAGCATCTTGATTGTTGTCAAAGTCATGTTGCGACAACAGAATGTTTTTTGTCACACGCATGGCCCGAATCACAGAGCGAAAGTCGGCCAAAGGAGAGAGTCTCGCCAACGCAAAAACCGCAAAGAGCTGGTGAAACAAGGCCCCGGGCTGGGGAATCAGCGTGCCATCCATATCGAGCAGCACATGGGTTTTCCCCGTCCACCAGTCGGGATGCAGCTCAACCCTATTGACGGGTGGTCGACCTTTTGCCGACTTCTTTCTCACAATATCGAAAAGACCCAAATCCAACCCCACGCTCATTCCCACTGGAGCTTTCAACCAACAAAGGAGAATGAATCGAAATTGCCCTCAGCACGTCAAATTCACAAGGGCTCCGGGTTGCTCTGACCCAACGACAAAGTAAATCTCTTCGATGAGCTTCTGCTCCAGAGAGTTCCTTGGCGAACGAGCAAACAACTCAGAAAGCCAGCTCGAGCCTTCTTCTTGCAGCTGCCCTGCTCGCGCCAGGCCCTTGATCATGAAAAACAACGATAACACGCTGGGCTCTTTTGTCATGTGTTGAACCATCTTGTCCACACCCGTTTTGAGCTCTCCTTGAACGAGAATGAGATATCCATGAAGCACGCCCATCTCTGGGGGAGCCTTTTTCCCGGCCGGGTGGCCATCAATGGCCGCTTCAAGCAGATGCTGGGCGCGGCTGTAGTTTTGCCCTGTCACCGCCAGTTTCAGAGCTTCAATCTCCAAAAGCCGGGTTTTCGATTCGGCGTCGGTCAGACCTCCCTTCAACGCTATGTCTGACCACTCCTCTACCAATTCCCATTCACCGGAGCTGGCATACATGCGCGCAATGCAATAGGCCAGGTGAGAAAAGTTGGGCTTCAAGTCGGTCTCACGCAGCATGACCATCAGCCTTTGTGCCGCCAAGCGGGTGTCAAAGGAGGCTGATGCCTGGCTCAGAAACTCAACCACATTTTCGGAGCTGTGTTGATCTTTGAACACCGCACAAGCCATGAGAAAAGACAACTCTGCGTACCCACGCTGGCAAAGCATGTTCCCTTTCTTCAACCACACTTTGCAAAATTCCTCGTCCAACTTTGAGTCGACACCCAACGCGAGATTTTCATACTGAGCGAGAAGAGACTCGACTTCCCTGGCCAAATCGGCTTGAAGGGAGGGAACATGCAAGCGCATTGCAAGAGCAAGAAATGTCAGGTTCCAGGGGTCACACTGCAAGGCTCGTTCAATGTAGCTCCCAGCATCTTCTCGATTTTCAAGAGCAAAACTGCAAGCTGAAAGACCCCAGTACAGTTCACCCTGCTGCTGGTCAGACAGCACGTTCAAATGGAGCAGTTCCGCGGCAACCCTTTGGGCGTCGCTGTAGTGCTTGAGCCTGAGCAAAAAGTGGACGTAACGCATCACACTCTCAGCATTGAGTGCATCCAGAGCATACATGCGACGGTAGTGATTAAGGGCAAGATCATCCGAATCCAATCGAGTGTAGATCTCAGCAAGGTAGTAGTGAATTTCGGGATCTTCCTGAGTTTCAGCCAGAGCTTCCTGAAGAAGACCCAAAGCCTCACCCACATCTTCATTGGCAAGAAGGTCGCGGATCTTGTTCTTGCGCACCAAATACTCTTTGGCCGACACATCGGCAACAGCGAGTGCGCAAAGCACGCGACAAAACCGAATCTCGGCATCTCCCGCATGATTTTTGTAGGCGGTAGAAAGACACTCCGACAGAGCCCGCGAAGGGAATTGCGACACGCAGTGTGCGGCTGTGCGCACAACAAGATCTTTGCCTGCTTCAGAATTGGTGAGAACCGCGAAATAGCACATTCTCGCCAGCGTGGGCAATTCAAACTCCTCAGAGATTTGCCCCACAAAAGCCAACCCGCTCAGGTTTTCTCCTGATTTTTTGAAGGAAACGGCTAAATTCTCCGCCTCTCGACGAGCGCTTTCCGCAGCTCCGGAGTTACCTTCCATGCGATGAGCGCGCATGGCTCCCAACAAACAGAGAATCTCCACTTCAGTTGGCACACTTCCTTTTTGCCGCTGCATCCAGTCGGCCAAGGTTCGAAAGGACGCAATGGCCAAACGGTATTCCCCGGCATCTAAAAACTCATAGTAGAGTTCAGAGTGCGTTTCGTAGGTTCCGTGCACGGCGAAGCGATCGAGCTGCTCAAACAGCCGGGAGTAGTCTGTTTCGTGATCAGAAGAAAGTGCACCTATCTGCTGCAGTTCTGACAATGTCGCCAAAACAGCCAAGGAAGAAGGGTTTCTTTGATAGGCTTGTGTCCACGCCTCTACGGCCTGACCCAGGTTGTTCTCAAGCTCAGCAACACAGCCCTGAACATACCAAACAGCATAGTAGTCTTTGTTTTCCAAGACCAGTTTTGCCATCTCTTGGCTGAGACTGCGAATCAGCTCAGAATCCATTCCCCCGTCAGCCCCATCTTGGGCCACACCCCCTTCGCGCTTAAAGTTACTGATCTCCTGTTCGTGGATTCCAACCGGGTTGTGATCGTCGGCCACCAAAGGGTTGCGGGCCACCCGCACACTCTTTCCAACAACGTGACCTCGACGGCCTGATTCCACCGCTGACAAACCAAAGTAACTTCTGGGCAGCAGTTGGGAGAGCTCAGACGCTTTTTCTGGGAGTGGAAACCCACCCTCTGCAATGGCATTTCCGCGCAAAGATGGGTTGACCAACTGACTCTCGTCATCAGCCGACTGCTTGCGCTCTTCCACACGAATCTCGAGAAGGGTGCGCGCAAGGGTCAGCTCTAGGTTCTGGGGGTGCTCCTGCAAAAGCTGAGTGAAGTGCTCTCTCAACTCGTGGTCTCGTTCCACCCGTGTGCCAACTTCAACCAAACGAAAGTGAACCTCCGCTGCATGGGGAGAACGTTTGCTCAACTCAAACAAATTCTGCAGGGCAAGATCATACTCCTGAACAAAGATGAGTTTGTTGATGTCTTGAAGCTGCGAGTCAATGCTTGTGCTCGCAGAGGCCTCGGCTGATTCGTGTTGCGCCAGGTTTGCTTTGAATGACCCGGAATTTTTCTGTTCAAGAGAAACCACACTCGACTCTGACTGCTTCACTTCAGCTCTGCCCCTCTGACGATTGTGCATAAACACTCCAACATTCTTCATGCATTGTTGGGTTTTCGGAGCATCTGATCTGAACTGAAGCCAAATTATTGGATTTGGTGCAAAGAAGCAGTTGCAGAAGAAAAAAAAGGGGGATTAATAGACGTATCTATCAAATGTTACCAAAAAATAGATCACAGAGAGCACCCCCACAACCAAGACGACAATCAACAGATTGGAGGCTTTCAGGAGACCTGACCTCGAGCCCGCAGCAGAGTCTAGCTCATCAACCTCCCAACCCTGAGAATGGGGAGCTCGGGGAGGCTCTGGTGAGTCATGGAAGGGATGTTTGTTCCCTTTCTTTCGAGAAGAGCCCCCCACAGCCAGTGCTGAAGAGACCGTTGCAAACCGCTCCAAGGCCATTTCGGGCTCACCTTCGTCTCGGCTTCGGGTCGGATCTGAGTCCACGGTGATGCCATCAACCCAAGCGGAAAAATTAGGAGAAGGTGGGTTATCGGCCTCTTTACCAGAGTCAGCGGTAGCTGATCTCACTTTCAGCTGACCTTTTTCGGGTGGAGAGCTCGCCTTTCTTGCGCTTTGCTTGATCGTGACATCACCATCTGGGCTTTGCCCTTTTGAAGGAGCTCCAGTCGCACGTGCTGCGGGAGCTGGAACTGAGGCTGAGGCACCTGGCTTGCTCGGGGGAGACTTCTGTGCGGCCTGCTGATCCAAG
>JANQPW010000807.1 GCA_028285285.1 Silvanigrellales bacterium | reverse complement strand
GAGGCCCACCCGTGTTCCTCTTTGGGTACCATGGGCCTGAGCGAATTCGTTAGATTTGACCAGTCAATCAAGGGCTATGATTGGCTCCGTTATTGATTTTTTAGCCTGTTATTTTAGTGTTTTTCTCCTATGAGGTGAGATCTTTTAGATCTCCTAAATCACAGAAAAGGGGGAGTTTTGAAAGAAAGCCTTGCACGTCTTCTTTTTGCTTGGGGGTTGGCCCAATTGCCATTGACTGCAGTTGGAGCCAATCAAAACTTCTTTGAAGAGGAGTTTGTTGAGAAAACGGGATGTTTCATTCTGATTGATCTCAAAAAAAATGAGTCGTTTGAAGAATTTAACCCCAAGCGCTGTCGAACCCGGCTTGCACCTATGTCCACATTCAAAATTCCGCTCACGATCATGGCCTTTGACTCTGGATATTTAACGTCGCCCGCACAGGTTATTGAGTGGGACGGGAAAGGGAGAGGAAGGGAGAGTGTGAATAGAGATCAGACCGCAAGAACATTTTTGAAGTCTTCCGTGATTTGGGTGTCGCGGTTGATTGTTAAGTTCTTGGGCAAGAAGAGGCTTCAAAGATATGTGGACTCCTTCGATTACGGGAACAAGCAGGTTACGGGGAATTTAGGGAGCTTCTGGCTCAGCAGGGGAAGTGTCAAAATCTCTGGGTATGAGCAGGTGGAGTTTTTGTCTCGGTTTTGGCAAGGGGAGCTTCTTGCGAAGCGAGAAGCTGTGGCTCTCACGAAAAGCTCTCTTCCCACGCAACGAATCGGAAAATGGTCCATAACAGGTAAAACGGGCACCGGCTGTGTGGATGAGGGCTGCATGAAGAAGCCTGGAAGGCAACTCGGGTGGTTTGTGGGTGTGGCTGAAAGCCACGAGAAGGTATACGCTTTTGCTCTGAACTTCACCGACCGCGTTCCGCAGAAAGGCTTCGGAGGACCTCGAGCCAGGAAGATCGTGCATCGCTATTTTGCGGCTGGGCCGCGGCAAAATTGAGTTTTCGAATCAGAAAATCTCTATTGGGGGAATGACTTTATGAGGCGATGGGTGTTTGTGCTTGCGTTGTTTTTCATGGTGGGGTGTCTCAAGTTTTCAGCGTATTCGCCTCAGACAGACGAGGCTGTTGGGGCCCGGAAGCCTCCGCAGCTCGACAATTCTGAAAGGCTTAGTTTCTTTATTTCTCGGCGTATTTTGCAAGAAGAAGATCTTGTGGGAGTTCCTCTCACTTTAGGTGAATCAGCCGCGAAAATGGACTTTACGTTAAAGACTGGCACAGTGCGATTTGAAATTGAGACCACAATGAGTGAGAGAGGGTCTGATTCGGCGCTGTCGCATCTCTCGTGGGCTTTGCTCCATGCCTTCGATGCGATGGCCACAGACAACCCTGTGCAGCAGATCGAGGTCGTGCTTCAAGATTCTAAGCGATTTGAAGATTCTGCTGCTAAATGTGCTGCGTTTCTTTTTGGAACGCAGCGGGTTCTTTTGGAAGGCGGAGCGGCACACTTTCAAATAGCGGCTCATGACTTTCGAACTGCCGTTCGACGAGCCCAAAGCTTCACAGAAGCCACCTTCCATGATTTGGCTCTGCAGAACGGTTCGACTTACCATGTTGATCTCTCGAATTTTTCGGGATGGGGTCGAGTGAACAAGGGGTTTTCGGTTGCGGCTTTTCCGGAACGCGCGGAGATTAAACCAGCTCCTATTGCGCCTCAGGACATTTATGACTTCGTTTGCTTCAATGCAGAACTCTTGGCTGCCGACGACACGAGCATTGGCGTTTGGAACAACACTGCTGACGGCCAAGTGTACTTTGATGTTGTGCGGATCTTCTCCGATCTGGGGAAAGCCAAGCGCCTCGGTCAGGAAACAAATCAGATCGCGATCTTTGACCTCGAGAAGAAGAAAGAAATTCCCACTGGCGGAGACGGGAAGGTTCCGCATGTGGATTGATTTGGCAAAGATATTGCAGATTTCATGGGTAGGACTAAATGAGTCCCTATTTTTTTGGTTCTATGCCTATTCTAGTGGAGAGCTCTCATGAAAATTGCAGCGGCGGTGTTGGCCCTTTCCTTTGGTGTTTTTTTTGTTTCTTGTGGTGAATCCGTGGTTTCTCGCATTTCCGACGACCAATCTGTGGCCGAGGATCGGGAAGAATCTTTCGAGTACTTGGGTGGCACACCCGATACTGAAATCATTGGTGATGCCCTTCGGGAAGAGATGTTCGCATCTGCTGAGTATTCCTTCCCAGAAATTGCTGAATACACTGATTTTGCGTATTTTCTGGGCGATGTTTACTTGGGAACCCGAGTTGAAAATGGTGAGGAAAAGGGTCGGCTCGTGTTTGACGTGCAGTTGAGTGGTAGCAAATTGTCTAACGAAGCCATTGTGGTTGACTGCATCGGCCAGGCCTCACAATCAATCGTCACCCTTCGTTGGGAACTTGTTCAAGAGCTCGACTGCCAAATTGATTATGACTGAGAGCTCAATTGTCCACATAATGAGCGCTTAGTGGTGGCTGTACACGGAGACAACTCTGGGGTGTCGGCTGTCGTCAAAAGGTCCTTTGAAAGTGGGCCTGTGCATTCGCGCTTGCGTGATTTGTTGCGCGATAATGTTATTCGTGCGCGATTTAGTGATAAATTCTTTTATTTCAGTATATTAAGATGATTTGAGGGCTTCGCCGACGATCATCCACAGCAGTGCAGCGGGGTTCTCTGTTGAGAAGACAGATGCTTGCATGCGCGATTTGCGTGATTTATTGTCTATGCGTGATTATCTAATAATTCTTTTATTGCAGATTCTTATGCTAAGAATTGAGTCAGAATGAGCTTTGTCCTTCCCTCCTCTGAAGGAAAAACAGCTTCTGAGGAAGATCTTCAGCAGCTCTTTCAGTTTGCAGCTATGGACCGGAGCATAGACGCTCAAGTTGCCTCTCCTCAGTTATCCCTTAAGGAACTGAGCAAACCAGTTCTTGAACAAAAGCGTACCCAAACCACAGCACGGAAACGCTGCTTAAAGAGAAGGTCCTTGTTGAAGGTATCGATGGTGGCATCAGACCAAGCTTGGCAGGGTTGATGGTCTTTGGGAAAAATCCCCAGGAGGCTTTGCACGATCGTGGGGTTGTGGTCACTCGATTTAGCGGAACCGATGGCAGAGACATTGTCCGCTCCCACGAGCTGCAGGGGAATCTTCAAACCCTAGCAACTGACACACTTTCCCTGATTAGAGAGCACACAAACTCTAACTATCGAGTGGGCGACGATCTCACGATGAAAGCGACAAACCAGATTCCTCAGGTTGCGCTTCGTGAGTTGGTTGTGAACGCTTTGATCCATCGGAAATATGGAATTGTTGCTCCAGTAAAAGTGGCAATATTTGACGATCGTCTCGAAATTTTTAGCCCAGGGGAGCTACCGCCAAACATAACACTGGAGGTTTTGGGGGACGGAACAAGCCAGATCCGTAATGTTCACCTTGCAAAGTTTGCTCGTCGACTTGGTCTCATTGAGAAATTGGGCAGTGGTATCAAAGAGGCGAGAAGACTTCTTGAGGAGAGTGGATTCCCTGCTCCTGAGTTCATAGATCAGCCAACGAGTTTCAAAGTGATCATTCAGACTCAGCCCTTCAAAAAGATGCTGTCCTCTCCCGAGAAGATCGTTGATCAGCTCTTGAAGAAGCAGTCCCACGTGTCAAAGCAGGATCTTGTGAAATCTGGAGTGGCCGACCGCACAGCCTCTCAAACTTTGAGTCGGCTCGTGGCTGAGTCAAAGCTGAGGCGCGTGGGTAAGGGGAGGAACACAAGGTACACACGATAGGCTTTTTCGGCAGAACTTATGGAGCCTCGGAGTTGAGAAGCTCTCCTTCCCATAGCATTTTGAGAAACCGCTCCCAAGGCACGATGAGAAAACCATCATCCTTCCGCATTTCTGAACATTGACAAACCAGAATGTGCTTGGAGCAGAGCCCCTCTTCTTGGAGGGCTTGGAGACCACGCAAGTGCCTTTTTGTTGGTTGATGTGTTGCCTTCACTTCAATGGCAATTTTTTGATTGAGAATGAAGTCCACTTCAAAACCACTGCGGCTTCGCCAGTAGTGCAGGCTTCCCAAGGGCTGACAATAATCAAGCCAGGTGCGGAGTTCGAGAAACAAGAAGTGCTCAAAGAAACGACCAAATTCAGCTGTTCCTGGGAGCACGCGCTCGAAGCGACGCAAGGCCCTCACAACACCCATATCGAAAAAGTAGAACTTCGGAGAAGCTGCCGCCTTTCGCTTCTGGGTTTTTGTGAAGCCAGGGAGTTCATAACCGAGGAGCGTGTCTTTGAGAATTTGATAGTAGTTTTGAACGGTCTGACGCGAGACCCCCGTGTCGCTCGCGGTGCTGGTGAAATTCACCTGCTCAGAATTGGTGGCTGCCGCTGTTTCGAGAAATCTTGAAAAGGCCGGAATGTTGCGTGACACACCCTCTGCCGAAATTTCCTCTGAAAGGTAGCGGGAGACATAGGAGTTGAGGAGCTCATCGGGGTCGTCGTCAAGGTAGTGGTTGGGCACAAGACCATGGTTGAGGGCGCGGTCGAGGTCAAACTGTGCTTCTTTGTTGGTTGAGCTTTGAACTTTGAGCTCTACCCAAGAAAAGGGGTGAAAACTGCGATCTCTGCCGCGACCCCCCAAGAGGTTCACGCCCTTTCTCTTGAGTGAGCGAGCACTGGATCCCGTCAGCAGAAATCGAAGCCCTCTCTGTTCCATCATCAGGTGAACCTCATCAAGAAGCTCTGGGCACTTTTGGACTTCGTCGATGATGATGAGTGCGTCTTTCCAGTTTTCTGCTTCGACCTCCTGCCGCAGACGCGTGGGGTCTGCCTTAAACTGGTGCAGGAGCCCGTGGTCGAGAAGGCTGTAAGACTTCACTGCGGCCTGGCGCACTTCAGCTTGGATGTAGGTTGATTTGCCCGTCTGACGCGGTCCAAACAGGAAAACGGTGCCTTTTTGAAGCAAGGGGTTGATGTCTAAGTATCTTTTAATATAGGGCATTTTGTATACCGTAAATTGTAATTGCGATTTTCATGAAAAATGCTATCATAATTTGCGGGTGGTTGGGTCAAGGCAGTCGAACAGTCAATCGTGTTCCGGCTCCGGGGCCCGTGGCGGTTCGCGGAGCCCTCTTGAAAACTCGCTTCCCACTTCCTTCTTCATGGCCTGGAACAGGGTCTCCAAGTTTTTGAGCTCCACGGAGTTAGCCTCTTTTGTTCCTAGGGACTTTTCAACTTTCTCTGCGTGTGCAATTCTCCAGCATCTTGGCGGGTAGTCATCTGTTCCTCTGCCTCCACCCTGTGTGGTGCATTGCAGCGCTGCTTGGCAGTCGTCAACCAGTCCTTTTCCTCGATCGTCGCAGAGCTGCAG
>JANQPW010000790.1 GCA_028285285.1 Silvanigrellales bacterium | reverse complement strand
CGAGATGAAGCGTCACCCAATGAACATCACGGCACGGTTTGAGTCGCTCGGTCACAAGTGTATCACGTGTCATGGCATTCGAAATCTTGATGTGGAGGGTGCGCCTCCTGGTGCGGCAAACGACCTCCTGCCTGACTTTTTTTGGCACATGCCTCCTCAAGGAATGATACTGCGCGCAGACATGTCACAGAGAGAGCTTTGTGAGGTCTGGACCGACCCAGAAAGAAACAACAACCGCGGGAGCCTGAGTGACCTGGAAAGGTTGCGAGAGCAGTTTATCGAACACATTGAAAAAGACCCGTTGATTCATTGGACCTTCGATCCTGGCGGCGACCGCACACCTAGCCCTGGATCTTTGGAGCAACTGCGCGCAGACATGGAAACTTGGCTCAATTGGTTGGCTGCCGGAAACACATGCAACAATCTTTGAACCTGTGGAACAGAGAGCAAATGAGGATAAAAGAAACATGAGACCACCTCAAAGATTTACCCTTCGCGTGAACAATCAAGAGAAAACTGTCAATGTGAGCCCAGATATGCCGCTTCTTTGGGTTTTGCGAGAGGAGCTTGGTCTCCCGGGCACTAAGTTTGGTTGCGGAATTGCCCGTTGTGGTGCTTGCACTGTGCAAATTGACGAAGTGCCCAAACGCTCCTGTGTGCTTCCCATCGGTGATCTCAGGGGAGAAAACATCACGACCATTGAGGGAGCAGCGGGGCGTGAGAGTCTCAGGCGGGTTCAGGAGGCCTGGATCGCCAATCAGGTGCCACAGTGTGGCTACTGCCAGTCGGGGCAAATCCTCGCCGCTGAAGCTTTGTTACGTGCCAATCCGAACCCGACTGAAAGTGACGTTGATCTCGCCCTGTCGGGTAACCTCTGTCGGTGTGGAACCTATCCAAGGATCAAGAAAACCATTCTTGAGCTCGGTGGCCAGCAAAGTGGGAGAGGATCATGACAGTGAAATCGAGCCGTCGTGAAGCCATTCAGGTGGGTGCGTTTTTCATGGGTGGCCTTGTGGTCGGTTGTCGCACCCGGCTTGAATCATCAGGTTTGAGCAGTGAACGCTCATTTGCTTTTTCCAGCTGGATTCAGATCACCGAGAACAGCGAAGTGTTGGTTGCGCTCCCCCGTGTGGAGATGGGTCAGGGAACTTCGACGCTCTTTGCCACCATTGTGGCAGAAGAGTTGAATATGCCAGTGGAAGACGTGAAAGTGATCACTGACACGCCCATCAACAGAGACTTTTCTATTGCTCTGGAAATTGAAGGCCTGGCAATTGAGCCCATTCAAATGCAGATGACCGGTGCCAGTTCGAGCACAAGCTTCACCATGAAGACTCTTCCACCGCTCGCGGCAACGGCCAGAGAACAATTGATCACGGCCTACATGAGGCGACACCGAGTGCTCAACCGCAGAAATGTGACCGTGGAAAACGGCCAGGTGAGTGCTCCGGGAAGAAAGTCAACGCCCATTGGCAGCTTGGCACGTGACGCCGCGAAAGTGAAAATGCGTCTTGCCGAAGCCAAAAACTCCAACTACCGACACATTGGTTCCCGAGAAACCCGTCGGGTTGATATTGTTGATAAAGTGAAAGGAAAAACCCTCTACGCATATGATTTTCGCGCTGGTAGCATTGCGAATGCGGTGGTGAAACACTGTCCCATCCTCGGCGGATCAGTGCGCAGCATGGCGAACCAGCGTGAAGTTGAGCGTGATTTTGGTGTGCGAATCCACACCTACCCTCGGCTCGACAGAACCGTTGGTGTGGGCATCGTGGGGAGCAACTACTGGATCTGCCAGCAGGCCAGCAAGAGCCTGCAGGTGGAGTGGGAAGGCGGTTTGCAGAACGTTTCGAGCGACAGCATTCAAAGAAAGCTCGAAAGTGAGATCCAAAAAAGGAAACTCCCCATTCGAGGCGCCCGGAAAAAGTCGATCGTCACTCCTTCTTCGGCTACTTACACTCTGCCTTACGTTCCCCATGCTGCATTAGAACCGCTCAGCTGTGCGGCTTCAGTGACGGGTAAAAGGGTAGACGTTTGGGTTGGCACTCAACTCATTATGGCGGTTCGCGAGCGCGTTCACGCGCTGCTGAAAATTCCGAAAAGAAACATCACGGTTCACAACCTTGACTTTGGTGGTGCTTTTGGGCGTCGGCTCACCCATGAGTTTATTGATGATGCCATTCAGCTGGCCAAGATCACGCGAGAGCCTGTGAAGGTCATGTGGTCTCGTGAAGACGAATTTCTGAAAGACACCTACCGACCAGCTAGTTTGCACCGCATCGAAGGACAAGCACAAGGGAACCAGTTGGTGGGTTGGCATCATCAAAGTGCGTCACCTTCGGTTGTGGGCGATGTGGCGCCAGATTTCACTCAGGCTGTGGTTTCAGCCCTTCCCAACAGTTTCACCCTCAATCAGTTTCTTGAGGCTGTGCTCAACAGAAGTGGGCTTGACCCCACGTCTACGGAAGGCGCACGTGCCATGCCCTATGAGGTTGTGGACAACCAGGTGAAGGTGGAACATCGTGGTGTGGATCTCGACATTCCCGTTGGCTTTTGGCGTTCGGTGGGCCACTCGTTCAATGCCTTTGTGGTGGAGAGTTATATTGACGAATTGATTCTGGAACAGGGCTGGGATCAGTACGAGAGTCGTCGTCGTTTACTGGCCAATCACCCGCGTCACCTTGGCGTTCTTGATCTCGCTCACCAACGAGCCCCGCGGGCCAAGGGAAGCCCCTATGGCCGGGGCTACGCGGTTCATGAGTCTTTTTCAACCTACGTGGCTGTGGTGGTCGACACTAAAATCGAAGGTGATCGCATCATAGTGGATCACGTCACTGTTGCGGTTGACTGCGGCTTTGTCGTGAACCCCGATATCGTTGGAGCTCAAATGGAGGGCGGCGTCGTGTGGGGGCTTTCTGCGGCACTGAAGCAGGAAATCACCTTTGAAAGTGGCGTGCCCCAGCAGTCCAACTTCCACGAGTCAGATGTGTTGCGCATGTTTGAGTGCCCTTCTATCAGCGTTCACATCGTACCCAGCAACGAAAGACCTCGGGGAGTGGGTGAGCCAGGTGTTCCCCCAACCGCACCAGCCTTGGCAAATGCAGTCGCGCGCGCTTCTGGTGGCGGGCGGGCGCGCAGCCTACCCATTCGGATAGATCAGCTGCGCCGTGGCTAACTGAGCATTTCTGAGAGGGCTTGGCGCGCAGCCCCCTCCAGACCAAAGTGCTGAAGGCTTCGCAAGCCCGTGGGTGAGGTGATGTTGATCTCATTGATGCGGTTTCCAATGAGGTCTAGGCCGGAAAAACGGATGCCGTGCCTCATTTGAAAATCGGCGACTCGCTGCATTATGTTTCGTTGTTTTAAGCTCAGTTCAAAAGGAACAGCTTCCCCGCCTTGTGCGAGATTCGAAGCCACCCTTCCTTCGGTGGGAAGTCGTGAAAAAGAACCGATGATCTGGTTTCCCGCCAAAATCACGCGCACGTCTCCTGTGGTGTGAATAGCAGGGTCAAAGGGTTGCACCATCATGAGGGCATTTTGGTTTTCTGCTGTCCAAATCTTCAGGGCTGTGGATATGGTCGGAGCATGGATCACTCCACGTCCACCGTATCCCAGCCACGGCTTCACAATAAATCCCCGATTGTTTCCTTCACTTTGCCACTGCTCTAGCCGTTCGGCAACGGTGTCTGCCGAGCGGGTCACAAGCGTGGGAATGACCTCGTCCGGGGTGAGCACGCCTTCCGAGACGGCTGCAAACTGCAGGGTTTTTTCATGGAACTTCAGGAGAGAGCCAGGAGGGTTGATTCCTAGAGTGCGGGACTCCAA